>NZ_CAXAXI010000018.1:0-57714 GCF_963972995.1 uncultured Altibacter sp. | reverse complement strand
GGTCGCCGCCTTCTTATAAAGACCCAATTCGAAAGAATTGGGTCTTTTTTTATGCCGTAAATTCAACAAGATGAAGGTGAATTACAAGCATATCTAATTACTTTAAAATGCTTCATTAGGGCAATTGGTTTTTTTATAATGTACTCGTTTCCTATTTACTAGACATAAATCATTTCCCTTCATCGTATTGTTTTTTCTATGCAAATCGATTTTATTTCTATCTTGTAGTTCTAAAACCAGCCAAATATGAATACTATTTCTACTAACTTCCGTATGCCTTTTTTTATAATTCTTGTCTTATTTGTTTCTTTATTAACAGCTCAAGAAAGAATTGCTGTTATTCAAGATCCATTGGTTGTGCTTTTAGATCCCAACGATGGAACTATACTAGACCCGTCTTTTATCGATCTTACACCTTTGGACCCGGGAACTCCAAAAGCGTTGCTTCAAGTTGTTGATGAGATTTGGATCACAGATCAAATACGGGATCGAATCGATCGATTTGATATTGATGGGAATTATCTTAGCACCATAGGAGGTCAAGTAACCGGAGGTGGCTTAGATAATATCCGAGGAATGGAAATCGTTAATGGGGAAGTGTGGGTAACCAATGCAGGAACTAATAATGGTGCGCCTGGAAATGCCATAGTTAGGTTTGATCTAGATGGAAATAATCTAGGTTTTTTCTCTACTACTGGAAATGATTCTACCTTCGATATTATTGACGTTGGAAACGGAGAAGTTTATATTTCCTATATAGGCTCAGAATCTAAAATTGAACGTCGTGATTATAGTGGTAATGTATTAGGAAATATACTGAATCAAGGGGTTGTGAATTTCATCCAACAAATGGAGGTCAATACAGCGAATAATTCTGTATATGCTGCTGTTTTTAGTGTCACCGGACCCAATAGCTCCGGACTTTATGAATTTTCAATTGCCGATGGATCCATTCTCAATTATTGGAATGAAGGAAATCTAAGAGGTGTAGCAATTTTGGGTAACGATAACGTACTTGTGTCTAATGCCGCAGGGGTGCGAAGCTTGGATCCTAATACAGGAACGAGTACGGCCATAAACTCGGAATCCAGCCAATATTTTGGAATGATAAGCTTAACACCCTGTACGCCTCCTGCGACTCCTACCGGGGATGCGAGCCAGACTTTTAATGAGGGTGCGACACTGGCCGATATTGTGGTTTCACCTTCAAACGTAACATGGTTCGCAACAGAAGCAGATGCGATGACAGGTGCCAATCCATTACCATTATCAACCGTTCTAGTCGATGGGACTACATATTATGCAGTGAGTATTGTCGATAATTGTTTGAGCGAACCGCTTGCAGTTACTGTCAATATTGTTTTGGGAATTTCAGATGTTGATGCCAATGCACTACGGCTGTATCCCAACCCTGCTAATAACGTTTTAACCGTTCAATACAACGGTCTTATACAGCGCGTATTGATCATGAATTTATTGGGGCAACGTATTTTAGAGCAAACAGTACATTCAGAAAGTATAACGCTTGACGTTTCCTCTTTGGAAGCTGCGGTCTATCTTCTTACCGTTGAAGCTGAAGGCAAGCAACACACCCTTCGATTTATAAAAAAAGATTAATTATGAAGAATTCTTTTCCCCAAATAAAGAAGTCAAAATAATCTTTATTCCACTAAAAAGAAGGAAGATCGTTACTGCCATGACAATAATTCCCAAAGGTAAGAATATATAAAGTGGGATGGTTTCTTTATTCAAAAAGGCGAACGTGAGTATATAGGTCGTTAAGACCAAAAGCGGGATGCACAATACTAGCCGTTTAATACCTTTCACTAAAATTTGCTTGTTAGTGTGTCTCATTGCGATACGCTTTAATGGCAGAACGAACATTCTTGTGGATATTCAACAACTGTTGTGCCTCTTTTTCTGAAATATTGAGCTCATGCATGATCATTTTAGTACCGCGATCCACGAGTTTATTATTGCTCAATTGCATATCCACCATCTTATTTCCCTTAACGCGACCCAACTGAATCATCGCTGCAGTGGAAATCATATTTAATACTAATTTTTGTGCAGTTCCGGCTTTCATGCGAGAACTTCCCGTTACTACTTCGGGACCCACTACTACTACTACGGGATGTTTCGCTGTTAATGCCAACGGACTTCCCGCATTGCAGGTGATACATCCTGTAACAATATTATCTTCATTACACTTTTTAAGTGCGCCAATGACGTAGGGTGTTGTTCCTGAAGCCGCAATTCCAATCACGACATCTTTTTTTGAAACAGCATACTTTTTTAGATCCTCCCAGCCTTGTTTGTGGGAGTCTTCGGCGAATTCCACGGCTTTCCTAATGGCAGCATCCCCACCGGCTATCAAACCAATAACAAGATCATGAGGGACACCAAAGGTTGGGGGGCATTCACTGGCATCCACAATGCCCAGTCGACCGCTGGTGCCGGCACCAATATAGAACAAACGTCCGCCGGATTTTAATGCATTAGAGACCACTTCGGTGAGGGTCACAATCTGAGGAAGCGCGCGCTCAACTGCCAATGGGACTGTTTTGTCCTCGGTATTGATATGAATGAGCAGATCGCCGACGCTCATTTTTTCTAGGTGGTCGTAATGTGAATCTGCCTCGGTAGTTTTGGTAAAACTCATATACAAATTTACGATTCTTTACCTAAAATGAAGTCAATTATTGAACAGTATATGCGAGCACAGATACTTCAGAAATCCTAAAATAGCCAAGCGGGAAGTTATTGGGTGTGGTAGTATTTACAATATTACCTCTTACTGTAGCGGGTTGTGTCTCGAACGGTCCGTCACTTTGATCTGTACTTTGCTGCAACAATACAAACATGAAGTTGTAAAAGTTCTTATCTACGCCATGGAGATAAAAAGTTACTTGATCGTTGGCTTTTAGATCCTCCACAGAATAAAACCCGAAGATCTGATTCCCGTCAAAGAACTGATCGTTAAAGGTGTCATAGGCATTCCCTCGGGTACTCAAACCTTCAAAGAAATAATAATTCTCTTCGTTCGGTGGATCATTAAAAAATGCTTTCAACTCAATATCTTCTCCAGAAAAACCGCCATCATTTAGTTGTTCTACAAATTCTAAAGAAGGTACCAATTCCAGTTGTTCTGTAGCCGTGTAGATTTCATTGTTGTACGTAATTTCAATTCGGTACATCGAATTTTCCACTAACGGAAACCCTTCCATAGTATACACTCCTCCACTGGGCGCTTCTTCAATATTGAATTGAGTTCCGTCTTCTGCTATAATTATAACAGAAGCACCAGTTACAGGTTGCGGAATATTATTAAAAAAAGGAGTTGTTTCACTTAGTTCAACATGAACACGATTGCGATCCTGTTCTTTAAAGTGAAAAATGTTCGCTTCTATCACAAATCTAGGAGCGCTTTCGTTTAGGTCAACATCAATTACATCTTCACATGAAGAAAGCGTTACTAACAATCCAAAAAAGATAAAAAATTGCTTCATGATCTAAAATTTAAAATTATAGGTAATCGCCGGAATAATACCAAAGATCGACAGACGAACTGCTTCATTTCTGTTGATATCAGTATTTTCACGAAAAGAGATGGAAGCAGCATTCTTCCTATTATACACATTGTAAATACTAAAGACCCACTCACTTTTCCACCGTTTTTCCGAATTGGGTTTTGGTACCCAGGTAGCCGAAAGGTCCAAATGATGATACGATGGAAGCCTACTGCTGTTTCTTGCTTCATATACGGGAACCACTATGTCATTATAGGTATACTGTCCACTGGGAAAGGTTGTCGGTTGTCCTGTTTGATACACCATATTGGCACCAAAAAACCATTTCTTGGACCATTCATATTGGGCCGTCACGCTAATATCGTGCGTTTTATCCCATGGCGAATTGTACCACGCACCGTTATTGATCCCTGTTTCCACAAGTGCTCTTCCTGGGGTTCGCTGTTCGCTTTTAGAGAGCGTATAAGCAATCCAGCCTTGTAACGTACCCTCTGTTTTTCTGAAAAGCACTTCCAAGCCGTACGCCCTTGCTTCTCCATTTAAAAGAATCTGTTCAATAGCATTGTTGGCAATAAGATCTGCATCATCCACATAGTCCAATCGATTCCTAACCGTTTTGTAGAAGCTTTCTATTTCTAACGAATATCTGTCGAAAATTTTAAAATATCCAATAGCCACTTGATCGGCCAATTGTGGTTCAATATATTTACCACTGGGTGCATAGATGTCAAAGGGGGTAGGCGAAGTGGTATTGCTAATGAGATGGATGTACTGCGCCATACGGTTATAGCTCGCCTTCAGTGAGGTGTTATCATTAAGTTGGTACGCTACTGCCACTCGTGGTTCCAACTGTGCAAAGGATTTTATAGTCTCAGCACGCGAGAATGCAAGGGTATCTATGGGTGTTGCCTTTTGGTAAATTTCCAAAGTCTCATCGTATAAAATGGGATTGTCATCTTTATAAATATTCAAAGCGTCTTGCCCCAGCCTGTTGAAGGTTGAAACTCGCAATCCGGCCTGAATGGCAAGACGACCGGAAAGGATTACTTCGGCATCTGCATAGACGGCATTCTCAAAGGCATACTTATCGGTAAGTTTAAAAGGATTGATACCCGAACCCTCGGTGGTGGGTTTAATATCACCCGGGTTGAATGAATAATAGATACTGTTAAGACCGTAGCGCAGGTCTATCTTTTCTGAAAGGAAATGCGTAAAGTCATATTTCAGGTTTAGGTTCTGGATTCCACTGTCGAAATCGAATTCAACAAACTTCAGCTCAAGACCATAAAAATAATCGGAATAGATTAAGGATAGATTGCTGAAGAGCTTATCAGAGTACAAATGATTCCAGCGCAGATTGAAGGTCGTATTTCCGAAGCTATTGGCAAAACTGTCTGCAATACTAAAAACATCTCTTCCGAAGTAACCCGACAAGTACAACCGATTGTTCTTATTAAGATTGTAGCTTATTTTAGTATTGAGATCATAAAAATATGCCACATTATTATTGTCAAACAATGGTAAGAATAAGTGGGCATAACTGCTTCTGCCACCCACCAAAAATGAAGCGGTATCTCTTTTAATTGGGCCCTCCAGCAGCAACCTGCTAGCCACCAATCCTATGCCTCCTTTGGCACGGAATTCCCGCTTGCTGCCATCTTTTTGATAGATATCCAGTACCGAAGATACACGTCCGCCATACCGCGCCGGGATACCTCCTTTGTAAAGTGTAAGATCCTTGATAGCATCCGGATTGAACACCGAAAAGAATCCGAACAGGTGTGAAGAGTTATAGAGAGTCGCCTCGTCCAACAGAATCAAATTTTGATCGGCAGCACCGCCCCGAACGTTGAAGCCGCTGGCGCCTTCCCCTGCATTGGTAACCCCGGGAAGCAAGGTAATGGACTTGATGACGTCTGTTTCCCCTAAGACCACAGGCAATTGCTTGATGGTCTCCATAGACAATGAATTTACACTCATTTGCGGCTTTTTGATATTGAGTTTTTCAACATCAGCTTTGAGAACGACTTCGTTGAGTTCCTCTGTATCTATTTCTAAAATAATATCTTGTTGGATATTTTGTTGCAGCGATATTGCCATGGTTTTCGTTGCAAAGCCCAGATTGCTGTAATACACTTCATAGTCTCCTTGAGGCAGTGTAATGGAGTAGAAGCCATATTGATTTGTAACCGTTCCCGTTTGAAGATCGGGGATTATAACATTAACACCAATAAGTGTTTCACCTGTGTCCGCTTCGGAAACAGTACCACTTAAGGTATATCGTTCCTGTGCCATCAGTACCGAAGTTCCGAAGCACGCTAACCATACAAGAATATTTTTCAATGCAATTTTTTTTAAAAATAACGATAAAAAAAAGCCTTCGTAAGTTCCGAAGGCTTTTTAACAAAGATTTATTGAATGCCGGATAATATCCTATTAAACGTTTTACTGGGACGCATTTCTTGGATTACTTTACTTTCATCCGGCCAGTAATACCCACCTATGGACACGGAATGGCCTTGTGCAGCGGTCAGTTCGTTTAAAATGGTCTTTTCGTTAGCCTCCAGTGCTTTCGCAATAGGAGCAAACCGCTCTTTTAGTGTAGCATCCTTATTTTGAGCAGCCAATGCTTGCGCCCAATACAATGCTAAATAATAATGACTGCCTCTGTTATCAAGTTCATTGACCTTTCTGGATGGTCCCTTTTTGTTTTCAAGGAGTTTTTCGGTTGCATCATCCAGCGTTTCAGATAATAAAAGGGCGCGTTCATTGCCGAAAGTATTGCCAAGATGTTCCAAAGAAACTGCTATGGCCAAGAATTCGCCTAACGAATCCCATCTTAAATGACCTTCTTCTGTAAATTGTTCTACATGTTTTGGGGCAGAACCTCCGGCTCCGGTCTCAAAGAGCCCTCCGCCGTTCATCAAAGGAACGATAGAAAGCATTTTGGCGCTCGTGCCCAATTCTAGGATAGGAAAGAGATCAGTAAGATAATCCCGTAACACATTACCTGTCACCGAAATGGTATCCTTCCCGGATTTTACACGCTCTAGGGTATATTTTGTAGCGTCCTTAGGTGATAATATTTTAATTTCCAATCCTTGTATGTCGTGAAGTGGAAGGTACTCTTTGACTTTTTTGATCAATTGTGCATCATGTGCACGGGATTGATCCAGCCAGAATACAGCAGGACTCCCGGTGGCTCTGGCTCTACTTACCGCCAATTTTACCCAGTCGCGTATTGGCAAGTCTTTTACTTGGCACATTCGCCAAATATCTCCTTTGGCAACAGCATGCTCTATTAGAGTGTTGCCATCTTGATCAACCACTGCTACCGTTCCATCAGCAGGTATCTCAAATGTTTTATCGTGCGATCCGTATTCTTCGGCTTTTTGTGCCATAAGTCCAACATTGGGTACAGTTCCCATGGTTGTTGGATCAAATGCTCCGTGTTCTTTACAAAAGTCGATGGTCTCTTGATAAACATCGGCATAACTACTATCTGGGATCACGGCTTTGGTATCACGGGTTGCACCATCTTTATCCCACATTTGACCTGAGTTTCGGATCATCGCCGGCATGGAAGCGTCAATGATCACGTCGCTGGGCACGTGTAAATTGGTGATCCCTTTGTCACTATTGACCATAGCAAGGTCAGGTTGTTCTTTTAAAATACGAGTAATGTCCTTTTCAATAGCTTTTCTTTTTTCCGAAGGTAGTTCTGATAGCTTACTTGTAAGATCTCCAAAACCATTTCTTACATCTACGCCTAGGGCATCAAAGGTATCTTTATGTGTTTGGAACAATTCTGAAAAATAGACGTGAACTGCATGTCCAAAGATGATCGGGTCACTTACCTTCATCATGGTCGCTTTCATATGCAATGAGAACAACACTCCTTTGTCTTTCGCATCTTTTACCTGATGTTCTAGAAAGGACAGTAACTCTTTTTTGCTCATTACCGAAGCATCCACGATCTCCCCGGCTAATACAGGAACCGATTCTTTAAGTACCGTCTTGGCTCCCGATGATTCGTTGAGTACGATCTTTAGAGCTCCCGCCCCGGCAATGGTAACCGATTTTTCATTATGTCTAAAATCCCCTTGGGTCATCGTAGCAACATGCGTTTTTGAGTTGCTCTTCCACGCGCCCATGCTATGCGGATTCTTTTTGGCATAGTTCTTAACAGCCTTGGGTGCCCGTCTATCGCTATTTCCTTCTCGAAGCACGGGATTCACAGCGCTCCCTTTAATCTTGTCGTAGGTAGCTTTTATTTTTTTCTCTTCATCGGTTTTAGGATCTTCCGGATAGTCGGGTAGAGCATAGCCTTGTGATTGCAATTCTGTAATTGCTTCGGTGAGCTGTGGAATAGAAGCGCTAATATTGGGAAGCTTTATAATATTGGCATCGGGTTGTTTGGCGAGTTCTCCTAGTTCTGTCAAGGCATCATTCACACGTTGTTCCTCTTTAAGGTACTCCGGAAAGTTAGCGAGTATACGCCCTGCAAGGGAGATATCACGTGTTTCAATTTCGATCTGCGAAGGAGCTGTAAAAGCTTCCAAGATAGGAAGCAGTGAGTGAGTGGCCAGGTAGGGTGCTTCGTCGGTCTTTGTATAGATTATTTTCGCTTTATTCGACATTGAATGGATTGTTTTTTCAGTATTAAAAAATAAACTTTTGGTAGTAAAGAATGGCAAATATAACGATTTGAACAGGCTTTTAAAAGGGGGGTGCTACTATATTTTGTTAATGCCACGAACTTCCTAAAACAAGAAAAGCCATAACATTGTATTGCTACAGTGCTATGGCTTCTTGTGAAACACATCGTTACCAACCATTCGCCCAAGGCGAATCAAAGCAAGTTTATTATACCCTTGCAGTTGTGATGGGTTTCAAGAGAATTGTTTTTCTCGAACCAGTAACTAAAAGTTACGCTTGGTCTCAAAAAACAGTCTCGAACTTTTCTTTAATCTCAATCCTAACCATCGCAAGGATCGTTAGCATCTCAAACAACTAAAAAAAAGTATATAAAGAACGTTACTTTATGTATACAATCTGGCTGTAACACCATTTTGATATTGCTAATATAGAACAGAAATTCAATAAAACAACTTTTATAAGGGTTTAAATATTAACCAATTATAAACGAAGGTTATGAACATTTGTTCATAAAAAAAGCACCCTTGAAAAGAGTGCTTTTTAGAAGTGCTTTCAAAGAAAAACTACGATCGCTTTTCTCTAATTCTTGCTTTCTTACCGGTAAGACCTCTAAAGTAGTAGATACGTTTTCTACGTACACTACCTGTCTTGTTCACTTCAATTTTTTGAAGTGCAGGTAAATTCACGGGGAAGATACGCTCTACACCTACCGTTCCGGACATTTTACGTATGGTAAAGGTTTGTGAACTTCCGGTACCTTTAATCTGGATTACAACACCCTTAAAGAACTGTGTTCTTGTCTTTTCTCCTTCACGGATCTCATAATACACCGTAATGGTATCTCCCGCACTAAACTTCGGGAATTCTTTCTTGGTTATAAATTCGTCTTGTACAAATTTTACTAACTCTTCCATTGTTATTGACTTAGCGTTCTGTTTAAAACAACATTCACGGATCTCGCCAGAGGTTGGATTAAATCGGTTGCAAAAATAAGCATTTTCTACTAGGGTGCAACTGTTTTCTCATTTTTATTTGGGCGATCCCCTCCTTTTATCAGGAGGGTCGCGCTTTCGGGATTACTCCCCTTGGCTACCCCCCCCCGGGCAACCTGCGGCGGCGTAATTTCCCTCAATTGCTATCGCGGGTCACTCTTCCAACAGATCGGGTCGTCGTGTTGCCGTCCTTTTGTGTGCTTCGGCTTCACGCCAAGCCTCGATCTTAGGGGTGTTGCCGCTTAAAAGTATCTCCGGCACTTTCCACCCTTTATAGTCGGCAGGGCGTGTATAGATGGGCGGAGCGAGCAGATCGTCTTGAAAACTGTCGGTCAGGGCACTTGTCTCATTCCCTAGTACGCCGGGCAGTAACCTGATAACAGCATCACATACAATGGCGGCAGCAAGTTCACCACCGCTAAGTACAAAATCGCCAATCGATATTTCTCTGGTGATAAAATGATCCCGCACTCTTTGGTCTACCCCCTTATAGTGACCACAAAGGATAATGATATTTTGCTTTAGTGATAGCTCATTCGCCATTCCTTGATTCAAGGTCTTCCCATCCGGCGTCATATAAATAACTTCGTCATAAGCTCTTTCGCCTTTAAGTTTGGTAATACATTTATCTATAGGTTCGATCATCATCACCATTCCGGCACCCCCTCCAAACTGATAGTCGTCAATCTGTTTGTAGTTGTTGGTAGCATATTCACGTAAATTGTGGGTATGTACTTCCACCAACCCTTTTTCAATAGCTCTCTTTAAAATAGAAGCCTCAAACGGACTCTCCAGTAATTCGGGTAAAACGGTTATGATGTCAATACGCATGCCTATAGAAATTCTTGTTTCATTTTACAGCGCTCAATAGAACCTTTTGCGCGTTCTAAGACGCTTTTGTCTAAGGTGTTCAATGCTGCTTTTTTATAATGCTCTATAGCTGCGGTGAGCTTTCCTTGTTGTTCGTACATGATGGCGTACTCATTATAAATGGTGGATTTGGTGATTCCGGGAATCGTGATCGCCTGATCCAGTAACTCTTTTAGTTCGTCGTATTTTTCGAGGGTAGAAAGTAGAACGGCATAATTATAGTAGACGGCCGGATACATGGGGCTTTTTTCTAAGCAAAGCTTGTAGAGTGTTTCACCTTTTTCGTATTCTTTAAATTTTACTTCGTAAAGATAGCCCAAATGGTTATATGCTTTCCCGAAATTGGGATCCATGTCGATAATTTTTTCAAGTTTGTTGGTGGCCTCATCATATTGCCCGTTCTTAATATCCATATTGGCTTGATCCAACAGTTCTTCAAGTTTTGTCAAATGATCCATAGTACTATTTTTAGAGGGTAAAAATACGGCAATTCAATGAGTTTATGCTTCCCAAGTATAATGAAAAACATGTGTATCTTTTTTCCAGCCTAATTTTTCATAGAGATGCCGGGCGGAATTATCGATATCGGTTTCTAAGGTGAGTCCGCGGCTTCCGTTAGCCGTTGCAAATTCCTTTGCTTTGTTCAACAAGGCTTCACCAATACCCTGTTTTCGCGCAGATGGCGCAACAAATAGATCGTTCAAAATATAAGTGCGTTGCATGGCTACTGAAGAAAAACTAGGGTACAATTGGGTAAATCCAAGGCCACTTCCTTCTTTGTCCAATACAATAAAAATGACGGAATCTTTTTTGATAAACCGTTCGGTCAAAAAGGCGCGGGCTGCTTCAGGATGGGAAGGCTGCTTGTAGAATACCCGATACCCGTCAAAGAGAGGGACCAGTGCTTCCAAATGATCGATTGTAGCTTTTAGTATCTTCATGCGTAATGACTATGTTACGAAGATAGGGCTTTCAGTAATCAAATACCTTACCTATTGATTACACAATGTTTCAACTTTCTTGTAACGCTGTTCTAAAAAACAACGTATCAAAAAAGCCCGTTGACGCGTCAACAGGCTTTCAGAAATAAAACTTTGTGACTACTAATAGTAGGTATAGCGTCTTACTTTGGAGATGTATTTCGCCAAACGAATGACCTGATGGCTGTACCCGTACTCGTTATCGTACCACACGTAAAGCACCACATTCTTTTCGTCATTGGCCACAATGGTCGCGTTGCTGTCGAAAATAGAAGGAGCCGAGGATCCCACGATGTCGCTAGACACTAATTCGTTGTTTAACGAATATTTGATTTGTTCTACCAGATCACCTTCCAAAGCGTATTTTTTCATGACCGAATTGATCCCGTCAATAGACGTTTTCGCTTCTAATTCCAGCTTCAGAATAGCCAAAGAACCATTGGGGACCGGTACGCGAATCGCATTCGAGGTCAATTTACCTTCAAACGATGGCAATGCCTTCGAAACTGCGCTTCCGGCACCGGTTTCAGTAATAACCATGTTCAAAGCGGCAGCACGGCCTCTTCTGTATTTCTTATGCATATTATCGACCAAGTTCTGATCATTGGTATACGCATGAATGGTTTCTAAGTGTCCCTGAACTACACCAAAACTATCTTCGATGGCCTTCAAAACTGGAGTTATGGCATTGGTGGTACAAGAGGCAGCCGAAAAAATATCTACTTCATTCGGATCGTATTCTTGATGGTTCACACCGTGAACAATGTTTGGCACTCCTTTCCCGGGGGCAGTAAGCAACACTTTGGCTGCTCCTTTGGCCACCAAATGACGGCTCAAGGCTTCTTTGTCGCGAAAAGCGCCTGTGTTGTCTATAATAAGGGCATCCTCGATACCATATTCGGTGTAATCGATCTCTTCAGGATTGTTGGCTGAAATGATATGAACCGTAGTGCCGTTAATAATCAAAGCTTTGTTTTCAAGATCGGCACGAACGGTTCCGGGAAAGTCTCCGTGTACCGAATCATACTGCAACAATGACGCTCTTTTTTCCAAAACCGTAGCATCGATGGCCCCGCGTGTTACGATGGCTCGTAATCGCATCTGACTCCCTTGTCCGGTTCTGGTCATTAGCTCTCGCGCCAATAGACGTCCAATTCTACCAAACCCGTACAAAACAACGTCTTTTGGTGTAATGTTGTGTGTTTGCTTAGCGTCTTTCAGTTTATCGCTTACAAAAGCAATGGCATCTTCATACTTATTATCTTCCAAATGATATTCGTATGTAAGCTTTCCAATGTCAAGCTTAGCAGGAGGAAGGTCCAAAGTTTTGATGGCTTGCGCTATTTCTACAGAATCGAAAATGGAAATGGGTTTTTGTACAAATTCTCCGGCATATTCGTGAAGATTCAAGATCTCACTTACATTTCTGTCAATCAATTGGTTTCTGAAAAGTACCAACTCAATAGACTTGTCGTACCAAAGATCGCTCACGATCTTTATAAATTCTACGGTCGCTTTACGGCGGTCGGTTTGAAAAGACAGTTCTTTTTCATAAACGTCATCAAAACTCATAGTTGTGTGGTTTAAGGCGCTCACGTGTACGAGAGCGGGGTTTTAAATTTGCTGCAAAAGTAATTATTTCCAACGGTATGATGAAGCAAATAATAAAAATAATACCCCTCCAAAAATCAGATTTTTAGAGGGGTACCTTCTTCAGAAAGAAACAAGCACTATCTGAAGATGAACGTGTTTACTTCGCCACGCTGATCTACAAAGGTCATCTTGATAGGTGCGCTGTAGTCGCGACGATTCATGATTCGTTTTACATCGTCAATATCTTCTATCGTCTCATCATTGATCTTGGTGATTAAAATACCGGCCAGATTATATCGTGACATATCTTGTGTCAATGTTCTGGTCACTAACACGCCGTTTGATACGCCCCGAGATTTTAGATCGGATGTGCTTGCATTCTTTACCTCAAGACCAAGATCTGAAATCTCGAAGGTCTCCAGTTTGATAAGCGTTACGGGAATATTCTTTTCGCTTCCGTTTCTAAGCACGGTTACCTGTACAACATCGTTGGGTCTTTTGGATCCCAAATAGCCGGAAAGATCAGAGAATTTTCCAACCTTATAGCCGTCCAATTTCTTGATCACGTCTCCTTCTCGCAGGCCACTCTTTTCGGCACCGCTCCCTTTTTCAACACCGGCAATATAAACTCCTTCGGTATCGTTGATGCCTATATCTTTAGCGATCTGTGAATTCAAAGTACCTCCGGTGATCCCAAGGATACCACGTTGTACATTGCCAAACTCCATGATATCTTCGATCACTTTTCTGGCGATATTAGAAGGTACCGCAAAGGAATACCCTACATACGATCCTGTTTCTGAAGTGATCGCAGTATTGATTCCAATGAGCTCTCCTCTGGTATTAACTAAGGCACCACCACTGTTCCCTCGATTTACGGCTGCATCGGTTTGAATAAAAGATTGCGGATTGGAATCAAATTGGTTCAGGTCACGTGCTTTGGCACTAACAATTCCGGCTGTAACTGTAGAGGTAAGATTAAAAGGATTTCCTACCGCAAGGACCCATTCGCCCAAATTGATCTCGTTGGAATCACCAAAAGGGACGTAAGGAAACTCTTCATTGCTGTCTAGTTTAATAAGAGCAATGTCGGTTTTAGGATCTGTCCCGATCAATTCGGCATTGTAGGTTTTATTGTTATTCAAGGTTACCGATAATTCGGAAGCATTGGCGATCACATGATTGTTTGTTACTATATAACCGTCTGCAGAGATGATTACCCCGCTACCCGATCCTATCATTTCTCTGGGAACGCCACCGCCGTTAAAATAATCCATCATGTTTCTGGGTTGTGTGGTAATGGTCTTATTCTTTACGTGAACCACCGCGTGTACTGTTTTCTCGGCAGCTTCTATAAAATCTATACTACCAATCGGGGCAGTGGATGATGTGAAATTCGTTGGGATAAAAGAAGCGGTTTCATTTTGAGTTGTGAGAGAACCGGTTTTAGGTTCTTCAAGTATCTTATAACCGCCCAAGGTGAGAGCGCCGGCAAACAGCGCAACGATAAAAAATTGAAGTGTCTGTTTCATTTGTAAACTATTTTAATATTATACTTAACTATATAAAGACGAGATTATTCTTAAACTATTTCACATTTAACGTCCATTTAACAAGCCTTTTCTTTAAAAACTAGCTTAGGCTTTTTATACCTTTGTCATTATGGCCTTCGAGTTTTATAAATATCAAGGAACCGGAAACGATTTTGTGATGATTGATAATCGTCAGCGTATCTTCTCCAAAAATAATACCAAATTGGTGGCACAACTCTGTGATCGAAGGTTTGGCGTTGGAGCCGATGGACTCATCCTACTGGAACCCCATGCTACGGCAGATTTTTCCATGGTCTATTACAATGCCGATGGAAACCTAAGCTCCATGTGCGGTAATGGAGGACGCTGTATTGTTCATTTTGCGAATTATTTAGGCATAATTGATTCCAAAGCAACCTTTGAAGCGGTAGACGGCATGCATGAAGCGACGATTGAAGGGGAGCTTGTTTCATTGAGGATGAACGATGTGCACGGAGTAACCCTGTCTCAAGATTTTGTGTTCTTGGATACCGGTTCTCCGCATCATGTCGAGATCGTGGAAGCTGTAGATGCGTACAATGTATTTGAGAAAGGGCGTGCTATTCGAAATGATCGCTACGGGAAGGCGGGAGCCAACATAAATTTTGTGACACCCAAGGGGAATGACATTTTTTCAGTTCGCACCTACGAACGCGGGGTGGAAGATGAAACCTTGTCTTGCGGGACAGGAGTGACAGCAGTTGCTCTGGCTATGCATGTCTTGGACAGGACCCGGGCGCTTCGGGTTACCTTGGAAACACCCGGTGGAAACTTAACGGTTACCTTCACGAAAACGGACGCCGGATATAAAGATGTTTATTTAATAGGCCCTGCAGTACAGGTTTTTAAAGGGACTTGGTCGTGATTACGCTCACAGGAAATACTGTAATGCTTCGGGCTTTAGAGCCTTCAGATCTGGATTTTCTCTACACACTCGAGAATGAAGAAAGCATTTGGGAACTAAGCAATACCGTAACGCCTTATTCTAAGTTTGTACTGAAACAATATCTGGACAACGCGCACCGTGATATTTACGAGGTCAAACAACTACGATTGGTTATTTGTACACAAGAGAACGGCAAGGTCATTGGTTTGATCGACCTGTTTGATTTTGACCCGAAGAATCACCGGGTTGGTTTGGGTATTATTATTGCTTCGGAAGCAGATAGGGGTAAAGGCCATGCTTCGGAAGCGGTTGCACTTGTTTGTAAATACGCTTTCCAACACTTACAGATGCACCAAGTGTACGCAAATGTTTCCGAAGACAATAAAAAAAGCATACACTTGTTTACGAAAGCAGGGTTTTCCGAAGCGGGACTCAAACGAGATTGGATTTTTTCCGAAGGAACCTATAAAAATGAATATATATATCAGTTAATAGCACATGTACATTAAAAAAATTCTAATCGCCGTTGTTCTTTTGGGTCTCGTAGGTATGGGCGTATTTGCACTCTATGTATACACCAATGTTTTTTCAGAAAATACTGCTTTTAACAATAAAGAGGCACATGTTTACATCGCTTCCAACGCCCAATTTAGAGATGTGTTAGCAGAGTTGGAACCTTTATTGGACGATATCGACTCGTTCGAATTAGTGGCGAGACGCAAGGGATATCACGCAAATATAAAACCGGGACATTTCATTATTAAAAAGGGAATGAATAATAATGATATTATCAATACCATTAGAAGCAAGAATATTCCCATTAATGTGAAATTCAATAATCAGGAGCGTTTAGAGAATCTTGCGGGTCATATTTCGAAACAGATAGAAGCAGACAGCCTTTCGTTGTTGAACGCTATGCGTGATCCTCAATTTTTGACTGAAAACAATTTCAACCAAGATACGGCGCTAGGGATGTATATACCCAATACGTACGAGTTTTATTGGAACAGTTCGGCCGAAACGTTTCGTGACAGGATGCGAACCGAATACGATCGCTTTTGGACCGAATCCAGAGTGGCAAAAGCCAAGGCATTGGGTTTAAGCAAAAATGAGGTCATGGCTTTGGCCGCTATTGTTCAAAAAGAAACGGCCAAAGTGGATGAGCGGCCTCGTGTAGCCGGGGTGTATGTCAATAGGTTGAAGCGAGGGATGCTGCTGCAGGCAGATCCTACGGTGATCTATGCGAAAAAGAAAGGAGAGAATGATTTTGAGCAAGTTATAAAAAGAGTACTTTACGTGGACCTTGAATTGGATTCACCCTTCAATACGTACAAATATGCCGGGGTGCCGCCCGGACCAATTGCCATGCCGGACATTTCTGCCATCGATGCAGTATTGCAGCCGGAAAAGCACGATTACCTCTATTTCGTAGCCGATGTGACTAATTTTGGTTACCATAAATTTGCGAAGACCTTGGCGCAGCACAATGCTAATAAAGCCGAATATGTGCGCTGGGTAAATGCGAACGGGGTGAATCGGTAAATTCTGTTAAACCTTTACAAAAAGCAGGGTTAAAGACTGTTAAGGGCTCTTTTAATACCTCCCTATCTCCATATATTTGTAAATGTAGGTGTAACGTGGAAACACACGTTATACGGTATAAATAATCACGAATTACATCATTTTTAAAATGTTCTTTGACATAAAAATCTAACAATTCATAAAACCTTTTTAGCAGGCGTAGGTTTGCTAGCGATTTATGTTTGCTGTTAAGAGTATTTCGCCATTTCACGAAGAAATGGCGCAATAATTATAATTCTTAAACTAAGTAGAACATGCGAAAACGTTTTATGAAATTGTCTGTGCTGCTGCTAGTCGCCACGTTTGTGGTGTCTGGTTTTTCCTTTAGCAAGGAAAGTAAAAGCAGTTCGATATTTGCTTCGGAAATTGAAGGTGAACTCGCCTATGTTCCTTTTGATTACGAAGTAAGTATGAATCCCCAACAAAACATTCCTTTTGTTGGAAAGTCGTATTTAGGCTTTTGTGAGGACCTCGGCTTTAGCGAAAGCAGTGGAAATTACAACGCTGTAAACAGATTAGGTTATATGGGCAAATATCAATTTGGCCGTTCTGCCCTTAATTGGGTAGGAATTTATAATAAGCGTCAATTTTTAAACTCCCCTTTGTTGCAGGAAAAAGCGTTCGAAGCGCTTATCTCCAAAAACAAATGGGTACTAAAAGACCATATTACTAAATTCAATGGTCAAGTAATTGATGGCATACGAATAACCGAATCCGGCTTGATCGCCGCAGCGCATTTGGGCGGTGCAGGAAATGTAATGAAGTTTCTTGAATCGAATGGAGAGGACGTATTTGCAGACGCCAATAATGTACCTATAACAAGGTACATGAAAAAGTTTGCACATTACGACCTTACTTCCATACTACCCGATAATAATGCCAGAGCGACATTATAATTATTGAGAGAACCAGGTTGACAAGCCTGGTTTTTTCATTTTAGGCCCATCTTAATTCTGTTCATAACCTGTCATTAATTTCAGCACGACATGGTTATTTCAATACAATAAAAGCGTATTTTTAAGTTGCAAAATTTGTGACCCTTTTCGCACAAATTACAGCAGACTTGGTTTTAACATTTTTTAACAGTCTGAAAATCAAATTTGTAAAAAAAGGCGTATCTTTGCACGCTGAAAATAGGATACCTCCGGGGATTCGAATTTTTATTAAAAATGAAACGTAATTTACTACGCTTATTTGGTTTGCTGATTATCACATCGCTTGTGATAACGGGATTTTCGACACGAAACAGGGTCGATCTTTCACAGTACCGAATGGATGAAATTGAACTTTGTTATGATGTTCCAAACGAATTGGATGTAACAGACTTCAATTCAACCATAGTTCCTTCCTATACTTTGTTTTTAGGAAAAACCTACGTTGGATTTAAAGAGGCATTAGGCTTTAAAGAATCCAGAGGGGATTACGAAACGATCAATCAATTTGGATATTTAGGAAAATATCAATTTGGTAAGGGAACCTTACAAATGATCGGTATTAAGAATGCAGAAACTTTTTTAGGAGATACATATTTACAAGAAAAAGCCTTCGATGCTTATGCGGCACGCAACAAATGGATCTTACGCAGAGATATCAAGCGTTACAGAGGTCGTTATATAGGTGGCGTAAAGGTTACGGAATCCGGAATCTTGGCTGCGGCGCATCTTGCCGGCGCTGGCAATGTAAAGAAGTTCTTGCGTAGTGGTGGCGAAGTTGGTTTTGCAGATGCAAACGGAACTTCCATTCGGTATTACCTCAAGAAATTTTCGGGATATGATACATCACATATTGTAGCAAATAAAAAAGCAAAAGCGATCTAAGTTATCACTTTTGAAGAATAAATAAGGTGGGTCTTTTATGGAGGTCCACCTTTCTTTTTTTCCACAAGGCCACAGTGGTTGTGTAGATGTATTCTGAAGGTAACGTAATGTCACAGGCTACACACAGCTGTGTTTCAGGATGAAGTGTTTGTAACAGACTTTCCAGCATCTGATTGTTACGATAAGGGGTTTCAATAAACAATTGAGATTGATTTTGTTCGGATGAAAGTCGCTCCAAGCGTTTCAATTCGGTCTTTCGCTCTTGTTTATCGATGGGCAAGTATCCGTTAAAAGCAAAGTTCTGTCCGTTGAACCCACTGGCCATCATAGCCAATAGCAATGAGGACGGACCCACCAAAGGTACTACCCGAATCCCTTGCAAATGTGCTTGTCGTACAACGAGGGCACCCGGATCTGCGATACCGGGACAGCCGGCATCTGAAATGACCCCCACATCAAAACCTTCAAAGCAGGGGGTAAGCATTTCCGGAATTTCAGTATCGTGCGTAAATTTATTGATATGCTGAAAGTGCAGGTCGGGTTGTGATTTCCGAGGGACGATATTCTTTATAAAATGCCGCGCACTCTTTTCGTGCTCCACAATATAATGGTCAATATGCTCTACTGCTTTCTTTACCAATAAGGGAAGTACCTCTAAGGGAGGTGTGTCACCCAAGGTACATGGTATTAGATACAAATGTCCCTTTTTGCCCTCCATGCGCCTGCTATTGAACGGCGAGTTTTTGAACACTTACGGCACCTGCTTCGGAAGTGATTCGAACCAGATACATGCCTTTGCTGTAGTTTTCTACTGAAAGGGTTGCTTCTAATGATCTTACCGAACCTTCAGAATATAATACACTGCCTTTAAGATCGGTCACGACTATGGAAGCGATCGTATCTTTTTCCGAAGCGATACGAACTTCAGCATTGGCAGGATTTGGAGTCACAGTAAATGAATTGAGATCAAATTCGTCCAGATCGAGGATGGTCCCTTCAAATTTTAAGACCCTTCCGCCAATATCAACAATGTACAGCTCATTGGTAAAATCCACCCCAAAGGAAACCCATGCGCCACTAAATGTACCCTCGTCAACCAAATTATTTGCACTGTCTACGGTAAAAACCCTTCCGCTACATACATCGGCTGCCAAATACAATCCGTAGCTTCCGTTGTAGGTATTTCCACGGTACACATAGCCGCCGGTAACCGAGCAGTTCCCCGAGCCTGTACTTGAAGAATATTCGGCAACCGGAAAGGTCAACATGCTTGGGTCCGGACAGTTGGAAGTATTAAAAGGTTCGGATCCTTCATAACACCGCCAGCCGTAATTTAAACCGGCCTCGGTGGGTCCTGCTTTATCGATCTCCTCCACATCGCCTTGACCCACATCGCCTATCCAAAGATCACCGGTTAAGCTGTCAAAGGAGAAGCGCCACGGGTTGCGCAATCCGTAGGCCCAGATCTCTTGTGCATTCACAGAACTACCTGCGAACGGATTGTCTGCCGGGATACCGTAATTGTTGCCTCCCGAGGGATTGTCTACATCGATACGTAATAATTTTCCCAACAGGATGGTCGTGTTTTGAGCTCTGTTGCCGGGGTCACCACCGCTTCCGCCATCTCCGGAGGAAATGTATAGATAGCCATCGGGACCAAAGGCGATGCCACCTCCGTTATGGTTGGAAAAGGGTTGTGAATATTCAAGTATGGTGAGTTCTGATCCAAGGAGCGCTATATCCGGATCTCCGGGATCTACCGAAAACCGTGCAATTCTGGTATCTCCATTTGTTTTTGTATAATTCACATAGAAGAAACCGTTGTTGGCATAATCGGGATGAAAAGCCAATCCCAACAAACCTTGTTCGCTGCCTCCGGATACTTGACCTGAAATATCAAGGAAAGCTGTGGGGTTCACGTTTCCGTTGAGATCGAGGATTTTAATGAGCCCGCCTTGTTCTACTACGAACAGCCTATCATCACCGGCATGTTGCAGATCGACAGGACTGTTTAAGTTGTCTGCAAAAGGAACAAAATTGACCTGTGCGAAAGACATTCCAAATAAGAAAATGCCCAATAAAGTGAGGATATATTTTTTCATAGCATCGTATTTGATTCCCTACTAAAGTAAGTAAAACCCTTCTATAATAAAAGTTAAAGTCGTGCGGCAATCTTTTCACATGCCTCATCCAGCATCTGGTACACATTGTCAAATCCTTGATCGCCTCCATAATAGGGATCGGGAACATCTACATTCTCTCCGGGAAACAGCTCATCAAGAATAAGTTGTACTTTCCGTTTTTCAGATTCACTTTGTGCCAATGCAATGACATCGCGGTAATTGGAGGTGTCCATCACGAAGATATGATCGTACGTTTCAAAATCGTATGCAGAAAATTTTCGTCCGCGTTGGTCGGTAATGTCCAAACCGTTCTTTCTAGCAACTTCAATACTTCGGGGGTCGGGGAGTTCTCCCACGTGCCAGCCACCTGTGCCCGCCGACTCCACGTGTATCTTGGTTGTATCGACTTTAGACTTTAAAATACCTTCTGCCAACGGAGAGCGGCAAATATTGCCCAAACAGACCATGAGTATTTTTGTTTGCATAATGCGGAAAAGTAAAAACCCGGAAATTCCGGGATCGTCCGTTACAACGTAAGTTTCTTATTAAGGTCTTCTACGTATTTTCTGAATTGCTTATCAGTGCTAGACAAGTTGTCTACAGTCTTACAAGCATGTAGTACGGTGGCATGATCACGCTGACCGATCTGCGAACCAATGGATGCCAAAGAAGCTTTGGTGAATTTCTTAGCAAAGAACATGGCCAATTGTCGCGCTTGTACAATATGTCTCTTACGGGTCTTGGATTGCAGAGTGTCTACGTCCATTTGAAAGTACTCACTCACCACTTTTTGTATGTAATCAATGGAAACCTCTCGTTTGGTGTGTTTTACGTAGTTGTCAACGATCTTCTTTGCAAGATCGATGGTGATCTCTCGCTTATTAAAGGAGGAATGGGCGATCAATGAGATAATGGCTCCTTCCAACTCACGAATATTCGTTTTTATATTGTTTGCCAAGAACTCTACGATATCTTCGGGCATTTCCACACCATCGCGATATAACTTATTTTTAATAATAGCAACACGTGTGTCATAATCCGGATGGTTCAATTCTGCTGAAAGACCCCATTTAAAACGAGACAACAAGCGTTGCTCAATATCGATCATATCGACAGGAGCCTTATCACTCGTTAGAATTACTTGCTTCCCGTTTTGATGTAAGTGGTTGAAGATGTGAAAGAAGACATCTTGTGTGCCGGCCTTTCCTGATAGTAATTGAATGTCATCAACGATTAATACATCAATGATTTGATAGAAATGTATAAAATCGTTTCGATTGTTCTTCTTAACGGATTCTATGTATTGTTGTGTAAATTTTTCAGCAGAAATATATAGAACGGTCTTTTCAGGATATTTATCCTTGATCTCCACGCCTATGGCATGCCCTAAATGCGTTTTACCTAATCCCACTCCTCCAAAAATAAGAAGCGGATTAAAAGACGTGCCTCCGGGTTTATTGGCAACAGCCATCCCTGCCGAACGCGCCAACCTGTTGGATTCTCCTTCAAGAAAGTTATCGAAATTGTAATTGGGATTAAGTTGCGATTCTATCTTTACATTACGAATCCCGGGGATCACGAAAGGATTTTTAAGCTCCGGACTCTTGTTTTTTAATGGAACGTCCACTTCTTGCGAAGCCTGAGAATTGCTTCTGTTGGAACTGGGGATCTTTTCGGTAAAAGGCTGTTTGTTCCCGTAGGTGTTCTCCATTTTGATCACATAGACCAATTTGGCAGTGGCGCCCAATTCTTTTGTTAATGCCACCTTCAATAATTTCACATAGTGCTCTTCTAACCACTCATAAAAAAACTTGCTGGGAACCTGAATACTAAGAGCATTGTCTGTAAGTTTCACTGCTTTGATAGGCTCGAACCAGGTTTTGTATGCTTGTGAAGTAATATTATCTTCAATAAAGGACAAACAATTTTTCCAAACCGATTCCGCAGTTTTGCTCATAGTTTATGGTGAAGTTTTAGTTAGTTAAATGATGCCGTGAAAAATGTAGAAAAAGTGTTTTCTGTAACATTTTCTTAACACTGCAAATATGTGAACAAATTATTGAAAAAAAAAACCGAAAGCGTATTGAATTTGTTGTTTTTTTTTCTCATACTGTACTTCATTCAAATCTACGAAAAAAGTTCCCCTTTTAAGTCAATTGCAGTGAAAAAAAATCTTACAAAAATACGGGTGCGTTATGGAGAAACCGATCAAATGGGTGTGGTCTACTATGGAAACTATGCACAATATCTTGAACAAGGGAGAACCGAATGGCTAAGGGATTTAGGCTTTTCATATAAATGGATGGAGGCGAACAATGTCCACCTTCCGGTCATTAATTTAACGATTGATTATAAGGCTCCTGCGCACTATGACGATGTTTTATTGGTTACAACGGCATTAAAGAAAATTCCTACTTTCAAAATCGACTTTTATTACGAAATTCACAATGAGGAAGGGGTCCTTTTGATCACCGCAACGACCTCCCTTGTCTTTGTGAACAGCACCACAAAAAAAATACAAAAAGCACCCGATTATTTGTTGAAGAAATTACAAGAATAGCTCAACTGTTTTCAAGTTTCTTAATCGTAACCTTATATGTATTTTTAAAAAGATCAAAAATCCTCTCAGCCTCTTTTTTACGAACGGCAATCTCAAATGCGCATTGTAACTCCATTTCTTGTCTCACTATCCTAATATTCTCTTCTTTTATTAGACGCATTACAGTATTCATCTCTGCATATTCGAAGCTGAGAAGAAACGATTCGTCGATGGTTCGTTTTACGATCTTTGAAGCTTCCAAAGCGAGTTGTGCCGTGTTTTTATACGCCTGTATCAAACCGCCCACGCCAAGCTTAGTGCCTCCAAAATAGCGAACTACCACAACGAGTATGTTGGTAACCTCAAAAGATTGGATCTGACCATAAATAGGCATTCCGGCACTGTTGGATGGTTCTCCATCGTCATTGGCTCTATAGCTCGAATAGTCTACGCCCAACTGCCAAGCATAACACCAGTGTCGTGCATTATGGTGCTGTTTTTTTAGCGTTTCAAGGTACTCCTTGATGGTATCTTCATTCGTAACCGGATAGGCATATCCATAGAATTTACTTCCCCGATCTTTATAGAGTACCTCCTTCGAGGCTTTGCTAATAGTCCTATACGTGTCTTTTTCTGAAAATTCCATTACATTCCGGCTATCGTGATCAAAAAGATACTGAGCACAGCCAACGCTATGCCTAACCAATTCTTGGGGAGTAGCCGTTCTTTGAAAAGGAGGATACCAACCAAGGTGGAAACCATAACGATGGCCACATTGTTTACAGTGAAAATTCCCGAGCTATCCAATAATCCACTCCGAAGGGCTTTTACTAAAAAGTAAATAGAGAAATAGTTGGGTATCCCTAAGGCAATACCCCCAAGTATATTTTTTAGTTGTACATGAATCTTTCCACGAACGGCTAGAACCGCAATGCTTAAGATACCCAAAATAGCAGCACTGGCAAAAATAGTAGCCGAAAATAATGGGACATCGTTTGCTGCTACAAAACTCCCCTCCAAATACTTGATGCTAGTGTCGATCACCCCACTGCCAATAAAAACCAATAGCGGAAAGATTAGATTCTTGGTCTTGATAGTAAGTCCTTCTTTAGACTTGATGGAAGCGAGGTACACAGCGGCAAGCGCTAGGAGTATACCTATTATCTTCAATGCCCCCAGAGACTCTTTATAATAGACCAGCCCAAAAACAATAGGGACGACGACACTCATCTTTGTGGCTACAGAAACGACCGATAGTCCGCTGCGCTGCGTCGTTATCGCCATAAGGTTAAAAACGGTAATAAACAGTGCACCTAGTGCCAAGGTGTAATAGAACCAGCCATAACCAACGATCACACTTGGTATCACCGAACCTTCATAGGCAAGAAGGCCGCAACTGCAAGCAACTACATAATTGACGACGATCGCTTGAAATGTATGGACCTTATACCGACTAAAAAGCTTAAAGACAATAAAGATCGCCACAGAGGCTGCTATACTAAGAAGTAGATAGATCAAGGGTTGAGGTTTTTATAATGACGAAGTAGATCTTCTTTTATTTTTTTTTCTGAAAATAATCTGCTTGAAATCACAGGAGCCGCAATACCCGAACTGAATCGTACGCTTCCCGTAAAGACGAAGGCTTCATCCCAAAGATTTAGGGCAATGAAAGACTGAAGTGTTTTCGTTCCTCCCTCCACGATCATCGATTGGACGTTGCTAGTGTACAATATATCACATATCTGCTTCGGAAGGTTTTCTGAGAACAAAACCCTCTCATATCGAACCATAGTGTTGTTCTCTTTTTCCTTTTCTGTTAGTACCAGAGTCTCTGAAGATCCATTAAACACAGTTGCTGTTTCGGGAATACGTAAATTCCGATCGATCACTATGCGCAGCGGGGATGAGCCGTACCAGTCACGAGTTGTTAATCCGGGATCATCATCTAGGACAGTTTGGGTTCCCACCAATATGGATTGTTCTTCTGCGCGTAGTTTATGTGACCATTGACGGGCAGCTTTTCCGGTGATCCAAATGGGTGCCTGTTCAGTTCGGTTTTCTTTCGAGGGGGCCAGATACCCGTCACTGGTTTGCGCCCACTTTAAAAAAATGTAAGGACGCTTCTTTGTATGAAATGTAAAAAAGCGCTTGTTTAATTCTTCACATGCTTCAGAAGCAACGCCAACCAAAACATGGCATCCGGCTTCCATCAATTTTTGAATCCCGCGTCCGGAAACTTTCGGATTGGGATCAAGGCTTCCTACGACCACTTTTTTAATACCACTGTCAATGATAAGATTGGCGCACGGAGGCGTTTTCCCGAAGTGACTGCAAGGTTCTAAAGAAACATACAGCGTTGCTTCTTTCAAAACGTTCTTCTCTTTGACACTTTCAATAGCGTTCACTTCGGCATGCGGCATCCCGGCTTTGAAGTGCCACCCCTCTCCAATAATTGAACCCTTGTGTACAATCACACTACCCACCAAGGGATTGGGATAGCTGCTGCCCAGCCCGTTCTTGGCCAGCTGTACACAGCGCATCATAAATGTCTCGTGATTGCTCAATGGCTTACAATTCCTTGGTGATTAAGAGATAGTATCAAACATGGTGGATCCTGTTTTTTAGATCTCGTATTCAAATTTAAATCCTATTTTTACCATCCTTAAGGAAGGACACTAAGCGGAACTTCCAGAACGTAAAAATACAAGGAATAAGTTAGATGAGTACACCTATCATTCGTCCTATTGAAAAAAAAGACAATCCCCATGTTGCGAGCTTAATACGTAATGTGTTAGAGGATTTTGGCGTCCCAAAGGTTGGTACAGCCTATGCCGACAAAGCATTGGATGCGATGTTTGAAACCTATCAAGACCAAAAAAAAGCCTATTTCGTGGTAGAGGAGAACGGAAAACTCATTGGAGGGGCAGGGGTGGCGCCACTAGAGAATCACGAAGGCAATGTGTGTGAACTTCAAAAAATGTACTTCTTTCCCGAAGCGCGGGGTCGTGGTGTTGGTGATGCCATGATCAAACTATGCCTCACCAAGGCGAGAACCTTCGGCTTTGAACAATGTTATTTGGAGACCATGCCGTATATGACCGCTGCTCAAAAGTTATATGAGCGGGTAGGCTTTCGGTATATCGACGGGCCCATGGGCGACACCGGCCATTATTCGTGCCCGGTACATATGTTAAAAGATCTTTAGTGTGACGATTACTGAACTTAAACAACACTTTTTTTCTGAACTACAGCCAAGCTATCCTTCGGAAGAGGTACAATCCTTCTTTTCCATACTTTCTGAAGAAATTCTGAAGAAGACGCGATTGGAACTCGCTTTGGAGCCTGATGCGACGATTTCAGTTCTTGAACAAGAACAATTTGAAACAGCGGTCATTCGGCTTAAAGCACAAGAACCCATTCAATACATCATTGGAAGAACGGATTTCTTCGGGCTGTCTTTTACCTTGAATTCCCATACCTTAATTCCGCGTCCCGAGACCGAAGAATTGGTGGCATGGATCCTCGAGCTCCAAAAGAATCGTACTGAGGAAACAGTTTCCGTGCTGGATCTGGGCACGGGCTCGGGTTGTATTGCGGTAACGCTGGCAAAATACCTTCCGCAGGCCCAAGTAGACGCGATGGATATTTCAGAAGGAGCTTTAGAAATTGCAAAAGAGAATGCAGCGTATCACGACGTTTCTGTAACCTTTCGGCATCAAGACATCTTCAGTATTGGAGAGCTTCCACAGCCATACGATCTTATCGTTTCCAATCCGCCGTACGTGCGGGAACTGGAAAAAGAACACATGCAACCTAATGTGTTACAATTTGAACCCGAAGCGGCCCTGTTTGTCCCCAACGACAATCCGTTACGGTTTTACCAAAAGATTGCTCAGCTTGCAAAAAAAGGATTACGCGATCAAGGGGTTCTTTACTTCGAGATTAATGAGTATCTTAGTAACGACATGAGGCAGATGCTTAACAATGAAGGATTTGCTCAGGTTGTCATAAAACAGGATATGTTCGGGAAAGACCGAATGATAAAAGCGACTATCCATGCCAACGATTGAAAAAATATGTGTTTTCTGCGGAAGCAGCGAAGGAAATGATCAGGCTATTATCGATGCCGCCGTGCGTTTGGGTGAAACATTTGCCCAACGGGAAATCACCCTTGTCTATGGTGCTGCCAAGATAGGTGTTATGGGTATCATTGCGAAGGCTACTTTGGATGCCGGCGGAAAGGTTACGGGCGTGATACCGGGATTTCTTAAGAAAAAAGAAGTGGTGCACTTGGGACTCACGCAACTGATTACGACCGACAATATGCACGAACGGAAGCTTAGAATGCAGGAGCTAAGTGATGGCTTCATTGCTATGCCAGGGGGTATTGGCACGCTGGAAGAATTGTTCGAGATCCTTACTTGGTTGCAGCTTGGCTTACACACCAAGCCTATTGGACTTCTTAATATTAATGGTTTCTACAATGACCTGTTACAACTTTTGGAAACCATGGTGCGAAAGGGGTTTGTTGCTATGGAAACCTACGAATTACTTTTGGTCGACACCACTCTCCATGGGTTGTTGGAGAAAATGTCCCAATTCAAAGCACCTCCCATCCCACATTGGCTCACCGAAGAACGCACTTAAACTGTACACGGTTTTGTTTATAAACTGTGTGTTCAACCGCTTCTACTTTTCTGAAGGAATTTTATATTTGTTACATGAACATCGAACAGCAGATCCATCAGCTTCGCAACGAACTTCGGGAGCACAATTACAATTATTATGTACTGGACAATCCGACAATTTCAGATTTTGAATTCGATCAAAAGCTGAAAACCTTGCAAGCCCTTGAGGCTGCACATCCTGAGTACCACGATCCCAATTCACCTACATTGCGGGTTGGGGGAGAAGTAACCAAGAACTTCGAAACGGTGGCACATACCTACAGGATGTACTCTTTAGATAATTCGTACTCTAAAGAAGATCTTCAGGACTGGGAAAAACGAATACAGAAACAAATTGACGGTCCGGTGACCTATACGTGCGAATTAAAATACGACGGCGCGTCCATGAGTCTCACCTATGAGAACGGAAGATTGAAGCGAGCGGTAACGCGTGGCGACGGATTTCAAGGGGATGATGTCACCACCAACATCAAAACGATCAAATCAGTGCCTTTACAGCTTAAAGGAGATTATCCCCCGCTTTTCGAGATTAGGGGGGAGATCGTTTTACCTTTTGCCGGATTCGAGAAGATGAACGCTGAACGAATCGCCATTGGTGAAGAACCATATAGGAACCCAAGAAATACTGCATCCGGAAGTTTAAAACTTCAGGACAGTAGTGAAGTGGCCAAGCGTCCGTTGGAATGCTTGCTTTACAGTATAAAAGGCGAACGCCTTACTATAAAGACACAGTTCGAGGGACTTCAAAAAGCAAGGGAATGGGGTTTTAAGGTCCCTCCTGAAGCAAAATTGGCGCATTCCATGGAGGAGGTTATGGAATATATAACCTACTGGGACACTAAAAGACATCAATTGCCTTACGAAACCGATGGTGTGGTCGTAAAGGTCAATGACTTACAACAGCAAGAAGAGTTGGGCTATACGGCCAAAGCGCCTCGTTGGGCCATGGCATATAAGTTCAAGGCAGAGCAGGTTTCAACAGTCCTCAATGAGATCACTTACCAAGTGGGACGTACCGGAGCGATTACTCCGGTAGCGAATCTTATGCCGGTGGAACTGGCAGGAACCATTGTGAAGCGGGCGTCCTTACACAATGCCGACCAGATTGAAAAATTGGACATACGGGAAGGGGATACTGTTTTCGTAGAAAAGGGCGGGGAGATCATTCCTAAGATCATCGCTGTGGATTTTTCGCAGAGAGGAAGGGATTCGAACCCTACCCAATACATTTCGCATTGCCCCGAATGTCAAACAGAATTAGTGAGAAAAGAAGGAGAAGCACAACATTATTGTCCTAATTCTGACGGATGTCCGCCGCAAATCATGGGGCGTATTCAACATTACATTTCACGCAAAGCAATGGATATTGAAGGATTGGGGGGAGAAACCGTGGCACTTCTAGTGAATAACAACCTTATCTCAAATTATGCCGATCTGTATGAACTGACCAAAGAACAAGTGATTCCGTTGGAACGAATGGCCGAGAAAAGCGCCGACAACCTCATTGCCGGAATCGAAGCGTCAAAAAAAATTCCCTTTGAACGCGTACTCTTTGCGCTTGGGATTCGATATGTAGGTGAGACCGTAGCAAAGAAATTGGCCAGACATTACAAAACGGTTGACGCTTTGGCAAGTGCTTCGGCAGAGGCCTTGACTACGGTAGATGAAATTGGTGAGCGTATTGCAGAAAGTGTGGTTGCATTCTTTTCCGAAGAAAAAAATAAAGCGATCATCGAACGTCTAAAGCAGTATGGCGTGCAACTGGAGATCTCGGCAGAGAAGCTCGCCAATCAAACCAATAAATTAAAGGGAGCAACCTTTGTAGTATCCGGGGTATTTTCAAAAGTGTCTCGAAACGAATTGAAAAAATTGATCGAGGACAACGGCGGAAAAGTTTCAGGTTCCATCTCAGGAAAGACCCAATTCGTGGTGGCAGGGGAGAATATGGGACCAAGTAAAAAGACAAAAGCCGACGATCTGGGAGTACCCATTATTTCTGAAGATGAATTTTTAGAAATGATCGTTTGATCCTTCGTAAAGCGATGCGAAAATCGTATTTTTGCCCTACTTCTTTGGAACCGACATGTTGAAAAAATTAAAACAAAGATCCTTACAAAAACTTACAGAGAAAAACCTGAAAGACCGGGATCTTTCGCAGATGAACGCTCCATTGACCCGCTTAGGATTTCTGGTGGACGAGAGTGAGTTCCAAGAATTTGATGTCCTCTATGATTTTGCTTCGGCGCTGGGCATTCAGAGAAAAGATGTAAAGGTGTTTTCCTTTTTAGAGTCGAAACGAAAACTACCCTCCTTGAGGCACAATCAAGTGTACAATAAGGACTTTACATGGAAAGGGGAATTACACAATCAAAATGCACAAGAATTCTTAGATGTTCCTTTCGATGTGCTTATTGGGTACTACAAAGGCTCGAACGAATTTCTGGACCTCATGGTTTCGGCAAGCAAAGCCAAATTTAAAGTGGGTGTCATTCATGCCGATCCCAGATTGTACGATCTGATCATCGCCATACCGCCGGAAAACGTAAACGGCTTTAGAGACGAACTAAAGAAGTATTTAAAGATATTGAATAAAATAAACTAATAAACGAACGTCAATTAGACCGAAGTTTATAACGTTAACATAAGAAAATTATGAAAGAGCTCATTGGAACCGGAGTTGCACTCGTTACTCCCTTTACTGAAGATTATGAAATCGACACCGAAGCACTTGCCCGCGTGGTGAACTTTAATATTGAAAATGGAATCGATTATTTGGTAGTGTTGGGAACCACTGCCGAAAGTGTGACCCTAAGCAAAAGTGAAAAACAACTGGTCATCGATACCATTGTATCTGCTAACAACGGAAGGATCTCCTTGGTATTGGGAATAGGAGGAAACGATACTCGTGCCGTGATCAATGAGATGCAAGAACGGGATCTGTCGCATTTCGCTGCCATTCTTTCGGTATCACCCATGTATAACAAACCTACCCAAGAAGGTATTTATCAGCATTTTGCGGCGATTGCTCAAATGGCACCCAAGCCCATTATTCTTTACAATGTACCAGGACGTACCGCTTCCAATATGCTTCCTGAGACTGTGATTCGTTTGGCAAATGATTTTGAAAGTATCGTCGCCATCAAAGAAGCGGCGGGCGATATCGTTCAGGCGATGCGTTTAATTTCCGGCTGTCCCAAAGACTTTTTGGTGATATCGGGCGACGACATGGTCACATTGCCTATGGTATTGGCGGGAGGCGCTGGGGTCATTTCGGTGATTGGAGAAGTCTTTCCGAAGGAATTTTCACAAATGGTTCGCCTGGGATTGGATAAAAAAGCCGAGGAAGCCTATAAAATACACTACAAGATCGCACCTGCCATCGATTATATCTTTGCCGAAGGAAATCCGGCAGGCGTCAAAGCCGTGTTCAATGCCCTTGGAATCTGCGGTCCTACCGTGCGATTACCACTGGTAGGAGTAAGTGACAACTTGAAAGCAAAAATTGATTCTTTTGTAGCGTCATTTTAATACTGAAAAGGGAAAACTGTCGTTACATATTTTAAAACCCCAGTAATTTCGGGGGTTAATCCGGCTATTTTAGTCGCATAATAAGTTTTTATAATCACGTATAATTCACTACTTTTGCACGATGTTTTTTAAATATATGAAGGCGAGTCTTTTAATTCTAGTAATGGCGTTGTTTTTTGTTTCCTGTAGCGAATACCAAAAGGTGTTGCGCGCAGATGATATAGCACCCAAGTACGCAATGGCAGATTCGCTGTACCAACAGGGAAAATATAAAAAAGCATTGCAGTTGATGGAGCAGATCGTTCCTGCGTATCGTGGAAAGCCACAGGCCGAGAAATTGATGTATATGTACGCCAATACCTTTTACAACCTAGAGGATTTTTATTTGGCAGGCTATCAATTTGAGCGTTTTGAAACTTCCTATCCAAAGAGCGACAGTGTAGAAACTGCGGCCTATCTTTCGGCGAGAAGTTATTACGAACTTTCGCCGCGTTACTCTTTGGATCAAACCGATACAGACAAAGCACTGGAGCGCCTTCAGGAATTTGTGAATAAGTATCCCAATAGCGAGAAGCGTACCGAGGTGAATGCTTTGGTTTCAGAACTGAGACAAAAAAAAGAAAAGAAAGAGTTTGAAGTCGCTGCACAGTATTTGCGCGTTTCCGACTATAAAGCGGCCATAAGTGCCTTTGAAAATTTTATTACAGACAATCCGGGTTCTGTTTATCGTAAGGATGCCTTTTTTGGAAGATTTGAAGCCGCCTATAAGTTAGCGATCAACAGTATTCCTGCATTGGTGAGCGAACGCTTGACCACAGCAAAGAGTTATTATAACAGTTTTATTAAATATTATAGCGATAGTGACCTGAAGGCCGACGCCGATGAGATCTTGAACGATATCAACAAACGTTTGGAGTCAGAAACAGCAACAACAAGTATAAATTAGGATTATGAGCGATATTAAAAATTCTGAAGCACCTATCAATACCACGACCATTGATAAAAATAAGGTAGATGCTCCCACCGGGAATATTTACGAAGCCATCTCTATTATTTCCAAAAGAGCTGTACAGATCAACGGGGATATTAAAAAGGAGTTGTTGGAAAAACTCGATGAGTTTGCCACGTACAACGATAGTTTGGAAGAGATCTTCGAGAACAAAGAACAGATCGAAGTGTCCAAATTCTACGAAAAATTACCTAAACCTCACGCGTTGGCCATTCAAGAATGGTTGGAGGATAAAATTTACTACCGTAATACCAAGGACGAAGCCTTAGAAAAATAAGATCATGTCTGTGCTAAGCGGTAAAAATATACTTTTAGGCGTCACTGCCGGTATAGCCGCTTATAAATCGGCCTTTCTGGTTCGGTTGCTTGTGAAGGCAGGTGCGAAGGTAAAAGTGGTGATGACGCCTTCTGCAAAGGAGTTCGTAACACCCCTCACACTTTCCACACTCTCTAAGAACGAGGTCTTTTCTTCATTTACGAATGATGAAGATGAAAATGCCCAATGGAATAACCACGTTGAGTTGGCCCTTTGGGCAGATTTATTTGTGATCGCTCCTGCTACCGCCAATACCCTTTCGAAGATGGCTCATGGTACCAGTGATAATCTTTTGTTGGCGTGCTATCTTTCAGCAAAATGTCCCGTCTACTATGCGCCTGCTATGGATTTGGATATGTATAAACATCCCGCTACCAAACAAACATTTGATGTCTTGGATTCCTTCGGAAATATTCGTATTCCGGCAGAACACGGTGAATTGGCTAGTGGTCTGGTGGGTGAGGGACGCATGGCAGAGCCCGAGACAATTGTTGCATTCTTGGAAGCTGCTATTAGAAGATCGCTTCCGCTTCGCGGAAAAAAAATATTGATCACGGCCGGGCCTACCTACGAAGCCATCGATCCTGTACGCTTCATAGGGAATCATTCCAGTGGAAAGATGGGGTACGCCATTGCCGAAGCTGCTGTAAGACTAGGAGCTGAGGTGATCCTTATCTCCGGACCGTCTTCACTTTCTATCGATGATAAACGACTCAGCTTGGTACGAGTGACCAGTGCCGAAGAAATGTATCATGAGGCTCATAAATACTTCGATATTTGTGATATCGCCATCCTAAGTGCTGCGGTAGCGGACTACCGACCGAAGCAGGTGGCTCAACAAAAGATAAAAAAAACAGAGGGAGCACTTACGCTGTCATTGGAAAAGACAGATGATATCTTGGCTTCCTTAGGAACGCGAAAGCAGCAGCAATTTTTAGTAGGCTTTGCGTTGGAGACCGAGAACGAACTGGAAAATGCAAAAACGAAACTCAAAAAAAAGAATTTAGATTTAATTGTGTTAAATTCGCTGAATGACGACGGGGCCGGATTTGGGACTGATACTAATAAAGTGACTTTAGTATCGAAAGACAATAAAGTCCTTCCTTTTTCAGTTAAATCCAAGACAGAAGTCGCAAACGATATTTTACAATATATTATAGAACAACTCCATGCGTAGATTAATATTTTTATGTTCCCTAGTGTGTAGCAGCTTGATCCTTCAAGCTCAAGAATTGAATTGTACCGTTACCGTAGACGCCGAGCAGAGCGGACAACCCAATCAGCAGGTATTTAGAACACTGGAGCAACAGGTAACAGAATTCATCAATAACAGCAAGTGGACAGATAAGGTGTATAACAATCAAGAACGTATTGATTGTAACATGACCATTATCATTACCGAATATTCGGGAGATTCTTTTGGGGCTTCTTTGCAAATTCAATCTTCACGTCCTGCCTTTGGTTCTACATACGATAGTCCCGTGTATAATTATAATGATAAGCAATTCAATTTTAGATACATTGAGTTTCAGCCGCTAAATTTTAATATCAACAGCTTCGATAGTAATCTTATTTCGGTGATCGCATATCACGTTTATACCATCATCGGGTTAGATGCAGATACCTTCGAATTGAATGGTGGTCAAGAATATTTTGAAGTAGCAAAACAGATCATCAATACGGCAGCGTCCAGTAACTTTTCGGGCTGGCGCGCAACCGATGGCGTACAATCGCGCTACCGGTACAACGATGCCTTATTATCTAATGTTTACAAAGAGTTTCACGATGCGCTGTACGATTACCACCGTCTGGGGATCGACAAGATGCACGAGAACTCGAAAGAGGCTAAAGTTGAGATTATAAAAGCGATCGAGAAGCTTAAAAGCATTAATGACAGACGTCCAAATTCCTTTTTACTACGCACATTCTTTGATGCGAAAAGCGATGAGATCCAAGCGATCTTTAGCGGAGGGCCACAAGTGGAGATCGTATCCTTGGTGGAGAATCTAAATAGAATGGCACCAACAAAGCGTACCAACTGGGCTGAAATTAAGTTTTAAACAACGCCTCGATTTTCTTGCAGGAGTAACAAAACTCTTCTATTTTAGAAGCTATCTAAGCAACCTACGGTTGCTGTACTAAATTGTATTCGTGCTTACAACCCTTGCCATAAAAAATTATGCGCTCATCGACGATATTCGTGTGGATTTCCACAGCGGACTCACCATTATTACCGGTGAGACGGGCGCAGGGAAGTCAATTTTGCTGGGCGCACTGGCCTTGGTTTTGGGAAAACGTGCCGATATTAGTAGTGTTAAAGATGCCTCCAAGAAATGTATAATCGAAGCCGAGTTTAGTATTGGGGAATACGACTTACAATCTGTATTCGAGGAAAATGATCTTGACTACGAGTCCCGAACCATCGTACGACGCGAAATCCTTCCGGGAGGAAAATCTCGGGCCTTTGTGAACGATACGCCGGTTGCCTTGACACAACTTCAGGAATTGGGTCCTCATTTGGTCGATATCCACAGTCAGCATGAGACATTAACCTTATCTTCCGAATCTTTTCAACTGGAAGTGATCGATGCACTGGCCGGCAATGCCGCATTATTGCAAGACTACCAATCCCATGTAGAAACGTATAAGCAATTTTCCGAAGCCCTTTCCGAAGCAAGAACAGAAAAGGAGAATGCCACCAGAGACCTTGATTACAATACGTTTTTATACAACGAGCTGAAGCAAGCAGGATTAGAAAAGATCGATCAGCAAGAACTCGAAGAACAGTATGAGACCCTTAATAATACTGAGGATATTCAAGAGTCGCTGGCGCGTATCCTTCAGTTGTTCTCTGAAGAGACCATAGGTTCTCTGGAGACCGCTAAAGAAGCCCGTATTGCGTTAGGCAAGTTGCGTACATTTTCTTCGGAATATGAATCCTTATGGAGCAGGTTGAACAGTGTGATCATTGAATTGGAGGATATTGAAGAGACGCTATCAGAAAAGGCAGCAAATGTAGAGGCCGACCCCGAAAAACTGCTTGAGATAGGAGAAAAACTTCGGGTATTATATGCGCTTCAGAAAAAACACCTGGTGTCTAGTGTAAAGGAATTACTGGCACTGCAACAAGAATTGGAAGGAAAGATCGATGTAACGGTATCCATGGACGAACGTATTGCTGCACTTGAAGCACAAGTACGTTCTCAGAAGGAAAAAACCCTCGAAAAGGCGAATCATCTGCACAAGAAGCGTACAGATGCGATCCCAAAATTAAAAGAACAGTTAGAAGGAATTTTAAAAGAATTGGGGCTTCCCAATGCGCGATTTAAGTTTGAGCTCTCTCCTTCAGAAACCTTTCGAAACCATGGAACCGATAAACTGGAATTGCTGTTTACCGCAAACAAAGGCTTGGCTTTTAGTCCGCTGAAAAAAGTGGCTTCCGGTGGTGAGCTTAGTAGGATCATGCTGGCAGTAAAAGCAGTGCTTTCTCATTATAAAAGATTACCTACCATTATATTCGATGAGATCGATACCGGTGTTTCGGGAGAGATCGCACATAAAATGGCAACCATCATGGGTACGATGAGTCGTTCCATGCAACTCTTTAGTATTACCCATTTGCCTCAAATTGCCGCTAAGGGAGATCACCACGTAAAAGTGTATAAGGAGGATAGCGGTGCGGTGACGGCTACCCGCTTAAAGACATTAACCGAAGCAGAACGAATCGTCGAGATCGCGCAGATGATAGGAGGTAAAGAAGTAACAGATTCGGCCATCGCCCACGCTAAAGAATTATTGAATTAAATGTATCTTTACAATCAAACCATAAGTATTAACCTAAGCAACCTAATCAATGGCATATAATTTACTACAAGGAAAACGAGGCATTATCTTTGGCGCACTGGATGACAATTCCATCGCCTGGAAGACGGCAGAACGCGTACACGAAGAAGGTGGAAAATTTGTATTAACCAATGCGCCTATTGCAATGCGTATGGGACAAATAAACGCTTTGGCCGAAAAAACGGGATCTGAGATTATCCCTGCTGATGCAACTAGTATGGAGGATCTGGAGAATTTGATAGCGAAATCCATGGAAATCCTAGGAGGAAAGTTAGACTTTGTATTACACTCCATAGGAATGTCGGTAAACGTGCGTAAAGGCAAGCATTATACAGATCAGAATTACGATTGGACCCATAAGGGATGGGATGTTTCTGCGGTCTCTTTTCATAAGACCATGAATGTTCTGTACAACAAGAATGCAATGAACGAATGGGGGAGTATTGTAGCGCTTACCTACATGGCGGCACAGCGTGTTTTCCCGGATTATAACGACATGGCCGATAATAAAGCGTATTTAGAATCCATTGCGCGTAGTTTTGGATATTTCTTCGGAAAAGATAAAAAAGTACGAGTAAATACCATTTCACAATCGCCGACACCTACCACAGCCGGTCAAGGCGTTAAGGGCTTCGACGGCTTTATCGCCTATGCCGAAAAGATGTCGCCACTGGGAAATGCGACTGCGTTAGATTGTGCCAATTATACCGTTGCCATGTTCAGTGACCTTACTAAGCGAGTTACACTTCAGAATTTATACAACGATGGAGGTTTTTCGAATATGGGTGTTAGTAATGAGGTCATGACATCTTTTATGAAAGAGGAATAGAACGTTTTTTTAATATGAAAAAGCCTTTCTGTATCTGGCTGATACAGAAAGGCTTTTTCTTTTCAATTTTTTGGCACTATTTCTTTGGGCGTTAAAAATGGTTTGTTATCGAATATTGATACAACCAATTCCAATATTCTGTATCTTCCATACAATATTAACTAATCTATTAAATTATTATGAAGAAAATTACACTCTTGTTGTGTATGTTGCTATTCATTGGAACAGTAACGGCACAAAAAGTTCAACGGACGGAAGTAAGGGGACTTTCAACAACGGTACCCCTTCAGAAAAAACAAGTTGTTGCTTCACAAAGGGCGCTTGATTACAAACTAGAGAATACTTCTCAGAGAGCACAGAATTACAAGCAGGCAGCTTCAGAAATGGTACTTACCGACAGTGGTGAGTATTGCCAGAATGCGATACTGGATCAATCAAATTCCAGAGCATCAAGTTCACTCCCAACCGAAGTATTATCTACCGGTTTTGCCGGCGGGAACGGAAACTTCGGTAACATGTTCGACCTGAACATCTTGAATGATGTAACTCTTACATCGTTTGACGTGCATGGTCAGGCTACAGCTGTATTTGATGTAGAAGTCTATGCAAAGACAGGAACACATGTGGGTTTTGAAGGAAATGCTGCGGCTTGGACCTTGATTGGAACCGCGACAGGTATCACTTCCAACGGTTTGGGCGTGCCAACACCGCTCAATTTGAATTTAGGATATAGTATGCTTGCGGGTGAGACACATGCTTTCTACGTGACTCCGGTAAATCCAACCACCGGCAATGGTTTCCAGTATACCAATGGAACCGGTGTAGGTAATGTTTGGGCGAGCGATGCGAATATCGAATTTTTAGAAGGTGCGGCAAAGAACTACCCATTCACGGGAACAACATTCGCTCCCCGTGTATTTAACGGAAATATCATCTATGAAACTGCCGGTGGCGGTGGTGGTGATGTTTGGACTGTAACCGTTGAGGATACTGCCAACTTTGGTGATGAGGTAACTTGGGAACTACGCGATAGTGGAGGTAATGTGATCTTAAGTGGTGGACCTTATGGTGCACCTCCTTATAGTGATACGCAAATGGTAACCACCAATGGAGAACCTTTGGAATTCTTTATAGAATCTATGGGAACCTTTAATGACAATACGCCCATATATACGGTTTCCTGTGGCGGCAATGTTATCGTAACAGGTCAATTAGCCGGAGGGACCGATACTACCGAACCCGGCTTGGTCTGTGGTGGCGGAAGCTCGGGTATGTGGACGGTGCTTGTTGAAGATACCGTGAATTTCGGTGATGAAGTGACTTGGGAATTACGCGATAACGGTGGAAATGTTCTGTTAAGTGGTGGTCCTTACGGAGCTCCTCCGTACAGCGATACTCAAATGGTAACGACATCAGACGAGCCATTGGAATTCTTTATTGAGTCTATGGGTACGTTTAATGACAATACGCCTAACTATACGATTTCCTGCGGTGGTACTGTGATTGTAAGCGGGCAACTCGCAGGTGGTACAGATACAACCGAGACAGGTCTTGTGTGCGGCGGTGGCGGTGGCGGCATGATGTGTGGAGAAATGAACCCCAGTAATGGATTCGAAGTGTTCTTCACAGATGATACCACGAGTGGATCTCCCAATCAGATTATTGCGAATGACATTACCGTACCTTTAGATAGCAACTTATCTTTAGAATCTATTACGCTAAGTGTATTATTAGATACTGGGGCTACAGTGAGTTCAGAATTCACAATTTATGGCGATGCGGCAGGTCTACCTGATACTGCTAATATCATAGCGACCGAGACACTAGCATCTTCTTCGGAAACCATTATTTTTACCAATGGTGCAGTAGATGTAAGAGATATTGTTTTTGATATTACTCCGGTTATGTTGAATGGACAAGCAACTTCCACGACTACCTATTGGTTGGCCTATCATCTTACACCTTCTACAAATGCTAATACAACATCGGCTATCGAATCAAGTTCGGCAAGTGCGGTAGGAAATTTTCAAGCGGCTACTGTGGACGGTGGTGCGAGTTGGTTCATTAACGGTACTTTTGAAAGCGTTTACGCTATCAGCGGCACCTGTACGGTTACTAACAATCAGTGTTTGGGTGCAACTCCCGTAGCCTGTGGTGATGTAATCACGGGTACTACAGCCGACAATACCGATACCGGTGGCTTCAACGCTTCTCCGGATGAGTGGTATTCATTTACCGGAACGGTTGTGGGTGAGATCGTGACGCTTTCTTTGTGTACCGGTACTTCCTACGATTCGATGCTTACGGTATACGATGCCTGCGGTGGTACAGTGGTTGTCAATAACGATGACGCTTGCGGCCTTCAGTCTGAAGTATCCTTTATCTCAGACGGGGTAAGCACGTATTACATTGCCGTGGAAGGCTTCGGAACAGGTTCCGGTGCTTTTACCATGTCGGTTACTTGTAACCCGGTTGCTGCTAATGACGAATGTGCCAACGCCGAAACCATTAGCTGCGGACAGACTATTTTAGGTTCTACCAACTTTGCGACCTTAGATGCTGCGGCTCCTGTGTGTAACACCTCGATCACCGCTCCGGGTGTTTGGTATACCTTTACCGATACCAGCGGATTGCTTACCGACTATGTGGTATCGCTTTGTGATGGTGGAACCAGCTACGACAGTAAGCTTACAGTGTACTCTGGAGACTGTGGTACGTTGACCTGTATTGGTGACAACGACGACACTTGTGGTCTTCAGTCGGAAGTAGCCTTCCAGGGAGACGGAAGTACGACCTACTATATCTTGGTACATGGTTTTGGAAGCGCTCAGGGCGACTTCTCGTTGAACCTGAACTGTACTCCGGTACCGCCACCAAACGATATGATCGCCAACTCTATAGATGTGGATGAGATAGGCTTCCCTTATACCGATCCTAATGTGGCGATGCCTGCTGCAACGACAGAGGCCGGAAACCCGACGGGATGTAACATAGACGGAGCCAACGGAGTTTGGTACAACTTTGTCTCTCAAGGCAACGGAGGAGCCTCTTGTACGATTTTGAACCCTGCGGGAGCAAGTTCGGTAACGTTCTATACCGCTCCGGATGAGAGTTCTACCGAAGCAGAACTTACGTTAGTGCCACAAGGAACCAACCAGTGTGGTCCGGGTGTGAATGCCTCGATCAATACGGTAGCCGGACAGGCGTACTATGTGTTTGTATTGAACACAGGAGCAGCGTCCGATATCTTGATCCAAGGATACTTACTGGGTGTGGATGAGAACGGCATAGAAGGCTTTAGCTTCTACCCGAACCCTGCCAATGACATCTTGACGGTGAGCGCGTTGGATACCATCGAGCAGGTAGCGGTGTATAATATGTTGGGTCAAACAGTACTCAACCAAAAGATCGGAGCTACGAGTTCGCAATTGGATGTTTCGGGACTTGCTACAGGAACCTATATCCTGAAAGCAACCGTAAACGGACAGATTGGAACGTACCAGATTGTTAAAGAGTAGTCTATTTCAGACTAATTAGTTACTATTTTGAAAGCAGGTCTACGGTCTGCTTTCTTTATTTCATTAAACATCAGTATAGAAGTCAATACATTACTCAAATTTCAATTTATTTTCTTCATTAACATGAATAAAGTATACATCGATGTTTTGTGTTTTCTTATCGAATTTTTAATGAAGCTAGAACATTTTTCAGTAACTTTAAACAAATAGTAACTAATTAAACTTTTCATTATGAAGAAAATTACAATCGCGTTATGTACCATGCTACTTTTTGGTACTACCATAGCGCAAACACCGGCTTCAGCGATTGAAGCCGAATTACAACAGGAACAATTGTTTCGAACACAGGTGCAAGAAACGCCTAGTATTGATGAACTTCTGGCGCGACTTGCAGCTCAAGGAAACCAAACAGGAGTTGATACGAGTCAGTTCACAGCTGTAGAGCGACAAATGCTCCATGCGTATTACAGCTCTCAAAACCGAAATGCCTTAGCAAATATTATACCTACGGCAGGTGCTACCGAAACCTTTGCTGTTGCAACAGGGGACTTCTTTTACGATCCGTCTGATGGAACCACGGGAGGACCCGGAGGAGACTGTGCTACGACATCTTCGGGTAACACAGGAGATTATCCGAATTGTGGATGTGTTACGACCACTACACTAACCGGGACAGGTCTGGAAGTAGAATTTTTATCTTTTAGAGTTTTTGGAAATTTCGATTTCCTGAACATTTACGATGGACCGGATACGTCTTCCCCACAAATATACGACAGTAACCTAAATGCAGATACAGATACACTAGCGGGGATGATCGCAGCCAATGGATCTGCAGTTTTTACTTCAACCAGCGGAGCACTGACTTTTGAGTTTAGTGCCACTGCAGTAGTTAACACGTGTGGTTGGGAAGTAGAAGTCCTTAACAGTGGCGGCGGTGGCGGCATGGATGAGGTCTTTGCCTTTGACGCAGGTTTTTGTTCAGACGACATGGGAACCTTCGCTTTGGGAGGACCTTATACCATCAACACAGTGAATACTTCAACTGCACAATTATTTGCAGGAGATTATGACGGTTCCGGAAACTTATATGCGCTTGATAATGTAACCCTTTCCCTTATTTCTATCGACCCGGCCACCGGTGTACAAACAACCGTGGGTCCTTTGACAAATATTCAGGCAGGGCATGGAGTGCGTGGACTGGCTTGGAATTATAGCAATAGTACCATGTATGCACTTACAGGATCTGGGGATAATCATACCATCTATACTGTAGACCTTGCTACCGGAACCCTTACAGTTGTGGGTACTGCTGTTTTACCCGGTGAGGTTGGAATCTGGTTGGCAATCGATAATAACGGAAATGGATATATGGCCGAATTGGTAAATGATGTCCTTTACGCTATTGATGTTACCACAGCGGTTCCAACCCTTATTGGACCCTTAGGTATTGCGATCAACTTTGCACAAGATGCCGATTTTGATCCAGCAACCAACACCTTATATATGGGTGCTTATATTGGCGGCGGTGCCAATGAATGGGCTTCTGTAGATATTTCAACCGGAGCCGCTACTGCTTTAGGTCCGGTAAATGCCAACTGTGCTGAACTAGGAATCGTGGCTATCGCAGGAACACCTCCACCTAATAACGACGTGTGTATAGGAGCAACTCCTGTAACCTGTGGAGAAATTGTTGTTGGTACTACAGCCGACAATACCGATACCGGTGGCTTCAACGCTTCTCCGGATGAGTGGTATTCATTTACCGGAACGGTTGTGGGTGAGATCGTGACGCTTTCTTTGTGTACCGGTACTTCCTACGATTCGATGCTTACGGTATACGATGCCTGCGGTGGTACAGTGGTTGTCAATAACGATGACGCTTGCGGCCTTCAGTCTGAAGTATCCTTTATCTCAGACGGGGTAAGCACGTATTACATTGCCGTGGAAGGCTTCGGAACAGGTTCCGGTGCTTTTACCATGTCGGTTACTTGTAACCCGGTTGCTGCTAATGACGAATGTGCCAACGCCGAAACCATTAGCTGCGGACAGACTATTTTAGGTTCTACCAACTTTGCGACCTTAGATGCTGCGGCTCCTGTGTGTAACACCTCGATCACCGCTCCGGGTGTTTGGTATACCTTTACCGATACCAGCGGATTGCTTACCGACTATGTGGTATCGCTTTGTGATGGTGGAACCAGCTACGACAGTAAGCTTACAGTGTACTCTGGAGACTGTGGTACGTTGACCTGTATTGGTGACAACGACGACACTTGTGGTCTTCAGTCGGAAGTAGCCTTCCAGGGAGACGGAAGTACGACCTACTATATCTTGGTACATGGTTTTGGAAGCGCTCAGGGCGACTTCTCGTTGAACCTGAACTGTACTCCGGTACCGCCACCAAACGATATGATCGCCAACTCTATAGATGTGGATGAGATAGGCTTCCCTTATACCGATCCTAATGTGGCGATGCCTGCTGCAACGACAGAGGCCGGAAACCCGACGGGATGTAACATAGACGGAGCCAACGGAGTTTGGTACAACTTTGTCTCTCAAGGCAACGGAGGAGCCTCTTGTACGATTTTGAACCCTGCGGGAGCAAGTTCGGTAACGTTCTATACCGCTCCGGATGAGAGTTCTACCGAAGCAGAACTTACGTTAGTGCCACAAGGAACCAACCAGTGTGGTCCGGGTGTGAATGCCTCGATCAATACGGTAGCCGGACAGGCGTACTATGTGTTTGTATTGAACACAGGAGCAGCGTCCGATATCTTGATCCAAGGATACTTACTGGGTGTGGATGAGAACGGCATAGAAGGCTTTAGCTTCTACCCGAACCCTGCCAATGACATCTTGACGGTGAGCGCGTTGGATACCATCGAGCAGGTAGCGGTGTATAATATGTTGGGTCAAACAGTACTCAACCAAAAGATCGGAGCTACGAGTTCGCAATTGGATGTTTCGGGACTTGCTACAGGAACCTATATCCTGAAAGCAACCGTAAACGGACAGATTGGAACGTACCAGATTATTAAGGAGTAATTTTTTTCAAGTTAGTTTTAAAAGCCATTCGCTTTACGCGAGTGGCTTTTTTTTTTGAGTACCTTTGGCAAATGAATCGTCAATATTCGTTTATTATACCGGTCTATAACAGACCGGAGGAAACCAAAGAACTGCTGGAAAGCTTTTCAAAGATGGTGACAAACATCCCTTTTGAAGTGGTGATCGTCGAAGACGGTTCAACGGTTCCTTCAGAAAAAATCGTTCAAGAATACAGCGAGACCTTACCAATTTCCTATTACTTTAAAGAGAATTCAGGACCCGGAGATTCTAGAAATTACGGCATGAATAAGGCCAAGGGGAATTATTTTATTATTCTCGATTCCGATTGTCTTATACCGCCTCATTATCTTACTACGGTGGACGCTTTTTTATCGACTTATGATGTCGATTGTTTTGGAGGGGCCGATGCTGCACACCCAAGCTTTTCCGACCTTCAAAAGGCGATCAATTACGTCATGACCTCTTTTCTTACTACCGGGGGAATTCGCGGGAGTGAACGAAGTGTGCAGCAATTTGAACCCAGAAGTTTCAATATGGGTATTTCTAAGCGAGCTTTCGAGCAAACCGGCGGATTTGGCAAGATACACCCGGGGGAGGACCCCGATCTTTCTCAGCGTATTCGCAAGCAGGGATTTAAGACAGCTTTTGTACCCAATGCATATGTCTATCACAAAAGACGTATCTCTTGGAAGAAGTTCTACCTTCAAGTCAAAAAGTTCGGGTTGGTGCGCCCTATCTTAACGACATGGCATCCAAATGCCGCTAAAGTTACTTTTTGGTTACCTTCTTTGTTTATAGCGTTTGCGATCGCTTCATTGGTTGCATCAATTTTTCTGGACTGGAAATTCATCATCCCATTAAGTGGTTATGTATTACTGTTATTTTTTGATGCAACCTTTAAAAACAAGAGTTTGCATATAGGGATGTTAGCGGTCGTGGCGCTTTTTGTTCAATTCTTTGGCTACGGAATTTCTTTTTTGAGGTCTACTTTTTATATTCGGTTGCTGAAAAGAGATCCGCAAAAACAATTCCCGAACTTATTTTTTAAGTAATTTAGAGCTAATACCTACATCGTCCATGCTGAAAAAGAAAAAATACAAGAGTGCCAAACTAAAATCCTTTTTGTTCTTTCTTTTGCTGGCGGCTCTTTTTTGGTCCCTTACTAAATTCTCAAGGGAGTATACTGCTAGTTTAAGTGCGTCCCTGAATTATGTGAACCCCCCTGCGACACAGGTTTTGGGAGATGATAACCCTACCGAGTTATCCTTCGACATTACGGCCAGTGGATTTCAGTTTCTGTTATATGAATTGAAAAGACCTCAAGTTACCATTGATGTAAGTAATTACTATAAAACGAATGCGGGACAGGCCGTGATCAACAAGACTGAACTAGCAAAGATTATTTCGGGTCAGTTGGAACAGCAAGTATTGGTGAAGAATATTTCTTTGGACGAATTGCGTATTTCGTTAAGTGAGGTGATCTCAAAGAAAGTACCGTTACGCCCTCAAGTTAGCATCTCTTTCAAAGAAGGATTTAATACTACCGATTCATTGCGCATGTCCCCGGATTCAGTACAAGTTACGGGTCCGGCACCTCAATTGGATTCCATTCAGTTTATTGAGACAGAACCCTTGTCGCTAGAAAATATTGATACGAATATTGATAGGGAGATCGAACTGAAAGTACCGCTTCAAAAAAAAATAACACTAAGCCCCACAAAGGCTAGAATCTCGCTACGTGCTGAAGAGTTCACGCAAAAAGAATTGACACTCCCTATCACGGTGGTCAATCTGCCGGATGGCATTACATTAAAACTAATTCCCGAACGCATTGTAATTACCTTCATCGTTTCTGTATCCGAATTCAATACGATCGACCCGAAACAATTTAAGTTGATTTGTGATTTTGCCGAACGAAATGAGGAAGAACATTTTATGATACCCAAGCTTGAAGAAAGCCCGACAAGTATTCGAAATATAGAATTTAGTGAAAAGAAGATCGATTATTTGGTCTTCAAACAATAAAAAAGTGACTTAAAAATCGTGAAAATTATAGGACTTACCGGCGGTATTGGTAGTGGGAAAACCACTGTGGCGGAAATGTTCCGAAATTTAGGTATTCCCGTATACATTGCCGATATCGAAGCCAAAAAGCTCACTAATACTTCAAAGGTTATCCGAAAGAGGTTGATCGCACTTTTAGGAACAAAGGCTTATACAAATGAGGAACTTGACCGGGCCTATGTAGCTTCTATTATATTCAATGACCCAAAAATATTACAACAGGTGAACAGCATTATTCACCCAAAGGTGGCAGCACATTTTAAACGATGGGTCAAACGCCAAGAGGGGCCCTACTGCATTAAGGAAGCAGCCATACTGTTCGAGAATGAAGGTTATAAACAATGTGATCTCACAATTTTGGTAATTGCACCTCGTGAAACGCGCATCCAAAGAATCCTGCAGCGCGATACTGCTAGTGCCGAACAAATTGAGCAACGAATGGCCAACCAATGGTCGGATGAAAAAAAGATCCCTCTGGCCGATTTCGTCATTGAAAATACAGATCTGAGCGCTACGCAAGCGCAGGTGAAACAAATCCACGAAAGGCTTATCAATACTAGGGAAAAGTGATCGCCAAATCATTTTGTTAACATTTGGTTAAATGGAAAGTCGCCTAAATGTTAAAATCTTACATTTGGGGATATGAACAAAAAGCTTTTCGCAATCCTTATCGCCCTAATGACGCTCTCATTACTGGGGATCATTTTTGTTCAGGGGTATTGGATCACGAACTCCTATCAAACCAAGGAAGATCAGTTTAGTTTTAACGTTCGGAATACTCTTATAGCGGTGGCGTCGAAGATTCAACTTCGTGAGGTTGAGGATTACTATAATGTGTATAGTGGGTATGTAGACAGTATTGACGTACCGGACAATGTAAATTTCAGTGAATTGATCTATACCACACGAAATGACGGGACCGATGAGACCTTTATTTTTTCCGACGGTATCTTGGAAGAAGATTATAAGTTGTCGTCAAATTTTTTGGATACTGAAATAGACAGCATTCGATTTAAGAAGATCACAAATAAAAAAAGTACCACCAAGTTACTTCCGGGAGTGGATGGCAGTAACAATGTGGCGAAGAGTACTATAGAATCCTTTAGTAGGCTAAAGGATTACGAGCGTAAACAGTTTGAGGATGCTTTCAGAAATATATCGGCTAAGACCCCTATTCACAAACGCGTAAGTGGTGAAGAGATTGAAAGTGAACTGCGCAAGGAGCTTATGGATAGAGGAGTGACCTCGAAATTTGAATATGCAGTGTATAGCAATGACTTGGCGACGAAGGTGCACTCCAAAAATTTTAAGATGGACCCTAAATCTACGTATGAGGTACCGCTTTTTGAAAATGAAGAAATGAACGCAAATTATACGTTACACGTAAATTTCTTGGGAAAACGCCAAGAGGTACTAAGTTCCATCTTAGGGATGGCCTTACTGTCTCTTGTGTTTACGGGGGTAATCATCTTGGCGTATTCGAGTGCCTTATCTCAATTATTTAAACAACGGCAGATATCACAGATCAAATCCGATTTTATCAATAACATGACCCATGAGTTTAAAACGCCCATCGCTACCATCAATTTGGCGTTGGATGCACTCAAGAACCCCAAAGTGAAGGACGATCATGAATTTCTCAATCGGTATCTGGGAATGATACGCGATGAGAACCGCAGGATGCACGCACAGGTGGAGAACGTACTGCGAATCTCCAAACTAGAGAAGAATGAACTGGATCTGCCAAAAGAACGTTTAAAATTACACGACATCGTGGAGAGCGCAATCGCACACGTGGAACTAATTGTAGAAGATCGCGGTGGTTACATCACCACCCATTTCGGCGCTTTAAAATCTTCAGTGTTAGGGAACGATTCGCATCTTACAAATGTGGTGGTGAATTTACTGGACAATGCGATAAAATATTCAGAAGATACTCCAAAGATCGATATCTATACCGAAAATGTAAAGAACAGTATCATTCTCAAGATTCGTGATCAAGGTATGGGAATGAGCAAGGCAGTTCAGAAACGAATCTTTGAAAAATTTTATAGAGAATCTACCGGCGACATTCACAATGTCAAAGGACATGGTCTTGGTCTGGCTTACGTAAAACGCATCTTAGACGATCACGATGCAGAGATCTACGTAGAAAGTGAAAAAGGCAAAGGCAGTACATTTATACTAAAACTACACTTAATATCTTAAATTATGGAAACTGAAAACAAAAAAATCCTTTTAGTAGAAGACGATCCCAACTTTGGTACGGTACTTAAAGACTACCTAGCCATGAACGACTATCAAGTAACACATGCCAAGAACGGTATGGAAGGTTTTGAAAAGTTTAAAAAAGACGACTTTGACCTTTGTATCCTTGATGTGATGATGCCGTATAAAGACGGATTTACGTTGGCAAAAGAAATTAGAGAAAAGAACGAGGATGTCCCTATTATCTTCCTAACGGCTAAGGCGATGAAGGAAGATGTTTTAAAAGGTTATAAGGTAGGAGCCGATGATTATCTTAATAAGCCTTTCGATAGCGAAGTGTTGCTTATGAAGATCAAAGCGATCATTCAGCGCAAGGCAACTGATTCTATTGCCGACAGCAAACAATTTGAATTCAACGTAGGTAATTTCCATCTCAATTCGAAACTGCGTTTCCTTACCTATAAGAAGGAGTCACCAATAAAATTATCTCCAAAAGAGAACGAACTGTTGCGCCTTTTGGCCCTGCATAAGAACGATCTCATGCCGCGGGAACTGGCCCTAACCAAGATTTGGCGGGACGACAATTATTTTACCTCGCGCAGTATGGATGTGTACATAGCCAAATTGCGTAAATACCTAAGTAAGGACGACGGCGTCGAGATCATCAATATTCACGGAGAAGGATTCCGTTTGGTGGTAAAGGACGAGGTCGATCAATAGTTTAAGACCACAAGAATAAGTGTAAAGAAAGCCCGTTCATCGGGCTTTTTTTATGGAAATAAGTTGGATCACTTCGGAAGGATCTACAGGGAAATCGAACCAATGGATCGCATCGTTCTTCCGTAGCCAAGTAAGTTGGCGCTTTGCAAAGCGCCGGCTGTTTTTTTTTATCGCTTCAATGGCTTCTTCCAAATCCAGTGTTCCTTCAAAATAATCGAACAGTTCGCGGTATCCCACTGTTTGTAGTGCATTCACGTCCCGGTGTGCGTATAAGGCTCGTGCTTCTTCCACCAATCCCGAAGCGACCATCGCATCAACGCGTGCGTTAATTCGTTCATAGATAAGAGACCGCTCTGCCGTCAACCCAACATACAATACATCAAATGAGCGCGCAACAGTCCCTTTTTTCAGAAAAGAAGAATAGGGACGTCCCGTGCCGCGGCACACTTCCAAAGCTCTGATAAGACGATGCGCATTGTGGATGTCTACCTTCTGAAAATACACCGGGTCTGTGCGTGACAATTCCTTTTGTAGCGGCTCAATTCCTTTCGTTGCATAAAGCGTATTGAGCGTTTCCCGTATTTCTGAAGGAACCTCAGGAAAATCGTCCAAGCCATGAACCACGGCATCGATATACAATCCCGAACCGCCCACGAGGACGACAACGGCATGTTCCTTAAACAATTGCTTCAGAGTTTCCAGTGCTTCTCGTTCGAAATCACCTACACTGTACGGATCAAAAATGCTCTTAGTTTGAATAAAATGATGTGGGGCAGCCAGGAGTTCTTCCGAAGAAGGTACCGCTGTTCCAATGGTCATTTCTTTATAGAATTGCCTGGAATCGGCCGAAAGGATGTGTGTACTGAATTCTTGTGCAATGGCTACAGACAAGGCTGTTTTGCCAATGGCGGTAGGACCAACGACACATACAAGTAAGGGTCTAGGAGTTGCCATCCTCGGGGATTATATCTTCGGGATGTAAATGGTTACCGCAGCGATGACAAAAATCGGCATCATCCCGATGGCGCGATGCACCGCAATTACGACATACTTGCGTATTGACATGTACATAATGCGGATCATCTTGCGTTCTCTTTTCCATGGATTTGGCGTATTCTGCGCTTACAATGCCAGTAGGGACCGCAATGATGCCGTATCCCATGATCATAATGATGGCCGCAATAAACTGCCCTAAAGGTGTTACCGGAGCAATGTCACCAAAACCAACCGTAGTAAGGGTTACGATACACCAATAAACGCTGGAAGGAATACTTTTAAATCCGCTTTCCTCGCCCTCGACAAGGTACATCAATGTTCCGGCAATGATCGAAATGATAAGAACGGCGAACAGGAACACGAAGATCTTGGGTCGGCTGTCTATGAGAGCCTTCTTCAATTTGTTGGATTCCCCCACGTAGCGGGTGATCTTTAAGATCCGAAAGACCCGCAACAACCGCAATGCTCTTACTGTGAGTAAAAAGTTACTCCCTACCAGTATAAAGGATAGGTATAACGGAATGGTTGACAGGAAATCGATGATCCCATAAAAGCTAAAGATATAGCTGGTAGGCTTCTTGACAGTGATGATACGGGCAATATACTCGAACGTAAAGAAGATCGTAATTACCCATTCACCAATATAAAGGATGTCGTGGAATTTTTCATCAATGGTTCTGACACTTTCCAGCATCACGAACAAAACACTTAATAAGATGAGGATGAGCAGTACAACATCAAAAAGCTTCCCCAAAGGCGTATCGGCCTCATAGATGATGGTGTGTAACTTAGCTCTCCAGGTTCTTTTTGGGTGTGATTCCAATGAGGTCGTATTTATGTACTGCCCTAAATTTAAACAACTTTCTTTAGATAGCAGGCTCTTTAGGCAGATTTACAATTTTTAGTACCTTATATTTTCGCAGATAGCTTTGAATGATATGCTGCGCATCACGATCATTCTTCATCGGACTAATGATAGATCGCAGGATTTCCGGATTGTTGATCTGATAATTGAGATTGTAGAAACCAAATCCTTTGTAGTTCCCGTTTTCAATAAGGATCACCGACCGCTCGTCGACATCCCTTCCTTTATCAATAACGAGCATGTGGCTGTTCTTATAACTGTTCTTTTCCAAAAAAGTATGTACGCGAGCGTTGTAGGCCTCCACTGCTTCTTCCCCTATACAAGCACCTTGACATTCTTTAATCCCGTAGGAAAAACAACTGTGCTGTGTTTTATGTAACCCCGTTAGCTTTTGGCACAATTGATATTCTTCCGTAATACGGTATACGGCAGCCTTTGCTTGCTGGTAGTTAGTAAACGTAAGTATGGGTTGTTTGCGGGAATCTGCCTTTTCTATCTTCAATTGTCTATATCCCTTTTCATCGATAGACATGCCCAATTGGTAACTGTAGATCGACTTCCGAAGGGCTCTGTTAAATAAAGGTTTGTTATGCTTGATCTCTTCACTCTCTTTCAACTGCGCAATAAGATCGCTTCCGGTCTCTTCGAAACTCACACTTGTGACTTCCAGTTGTATCTTTTTCGATTTTCTATTGTCGTTGGTAAAGTGTTGTGTAAGCCGTTTTTTGATGTTCCTACTCTTCCCAATATAGATAATATCCCCTTCGGCATTGTGCATATAATACACGCCGGTGGTTGAAGGTGCGGCGGCGATCATATCCAAAAGTTTTGGCTCCAGCTGTCGCTTGGGATCTTTACGAACATGTTTTGTTATGATCTCTTTGGAAGTATCTTTTGCCAGCAACATTTTGAAGAGGGTAAGTGTAGCTTTGGCGTCTCCCTGTGCCCTGTGACGGTCGCTTAGGGGAATTCCCAGACTGCGTACCAATTTGCCCAGACTGTAGGAGGGAAGATCCGGTAAGAGTTTCTTGGAAAGCTCCACAGTACATAGTGTTTCTTTTTCGAAAGGATATCCAAGCCGGTCGAACTCAGTGGTAAGAATACGGTTGTCGAATTGTGCATTGTGCGCCACAAGAATGCAATCTTCTGTGATCTCTATAATACGTTTAGCCACTTCATAAAACTTGGGTGCATTGCGTAGCATTTCGGTATTGATCCCGGTAAGATTCACTACAAAAGGTTGGATCTTCCTTTCAGGATTGACCAAACTACTAAATTGGTCTACGATGCGTTGTCCGTCGAAACGGTAGATCGCAATTTCAGTGATCCCTTCTTCATTGTATTTTCCTCCGGTCGTTTCTATATCTAAGATCGCGTACACTCGTATTCTGTAAATTCTATTTGCGTTATTTAATAAATTCGGTCTCCAAAGATCGCACTACCCACCCGAATCATCGTGCTGCCATTAGCGATGGCGATCTTATAGTCGCCACTCATTCCCATAGAAAGGGTATGAAAGCCATAGCGTTCTTTATGGGCATCATAAAAGGATTTCAACTGTTGAAACTCCCTTGTAAGCTGTGCTTCATCTTCCGTAAAGGTAGCCATTCCCATAAGCCCTACCACACGAATATTCGTAAAGTTTTTTAGGGTTTCTGAAGTGAGCAGCGCTAGGGCATCAGCAGTATCCATGCCAAACTTGGTATCTTCTTCGGCGATCTTGATCTGAAGCAAACAATCGATCACACGTTCGTGCTTCTTTGCCTGTTTGTTGATCTCCTTTAGCAATCGTTCGCTCTCCACCGCATGTATCAAACTTACAAACGGTGCCATATATTTTACTTTGTTTCGCTGTACATGACCAATCATGTGCCATTGCACGTCTTTAGGCATTTCCTGCCACTTTTCTTCCATCTCTTGGATCTTGTTCTCACCAAAAACGCGTTGTCCGGCGTTGTAGGCTTCCATAAGTTCTGCGACCGGTTTGGTCTTAGAGACCGCTACCAGAGTGACATGGGAAGGAATCTTTTGTTTAAGTTGTGTAATGTTTTCTGAAATATTCATACAAGCTTTTCAACGTTCTTCTTTCTATCAAAATTCATATATGGTGACCCCACTCCGAAGCTTGGGCTCGATATAGGTACTCTTAGGAGGCATCTTAAGGCCTTCATTTGCGATCTGCTTCAGTTCTTCGGTATCAACAGGTACCAGTCCGAAACCTACTTTAAAATCGCCTCGGTCGACGGCAGTTTTTACATAGGCGAGATCGTTCTTGCCGTGGGAATACTCAATACGATGGTCATTGCGAAGGTCTTCAATCCCTAAAATAGGACGTAGTATTGTTTTGTACAGGATTTGAGCATCCAAAGCATCCAAAGCGGTTTCAATGGAATAATTATTCTTCCGAAGGTACAGCGAATAGAATGCTCCATCCAGATACATGCTAAAATGATGCTTCTTGGAAGGTTTGTAATATTCTTGTCCGCGATTTTCAATACGGAAAAGCGCATCCAATTTGATCAAAAATTCTTCTTTGGTCAAACCGTTGAGGTCCTTGACCAAGCGGTTGAACTCGTAGATCTTCAAGTCACTTTCGGGAATGAGATAGCTCATAAAGTAATTATAGGCTTCTTTTCCGGTATGCGCGTTATTTTCGGACTGAAGCTCTTTTGCCAAGAGGTAGGAAGAGGAAGACCGGTGGTGTCCATCGGCAATATAGAGTGTTTCCATCTCGCCAAAGATAGCAGTGATGCGTTTCACCAAGACCGCATCGTCTACCTTCCACATATAATGGGTATCGCGGTAGGTAGTGGTGAACTCATATTCGGCTCGATCTTGCATGACCGACTCGATGAGGTTCGCAAGTTCATCATGATCGGGATAGGTGAGGAGTACAGGTTCGGCATTAAAGCCAACGGTCTTTAAGTATTTTACAAAAATAGTCTCTTTGTATTCTAAGGTGTCTTCGTGCTTTTTGATGACATCGCTCTCGTAATCCTGTGCACTGGCGGCGGCAACCAATCCGTTAAATTCGAGTCCGTCGCGATTTACGATCTTATAGATGTAAAGCGAAGCTTTTTCGTCTTGTATAAAGATACCGTCTTCCTTGAATTCTTGATAGCGGTTTCGCACCAAGGTGTATCTTTCTTCTCCTTCTATTTCCTTTTGGTATTTATAGCCGGGATTGATAATATGTAAGAAAGAAAACGGATTGTCCCGCAGGCGTGATTCCACCTGCGCAGGGGTATAACTGTCATAGGACCGTGCCGCCAACAGACTTACTTTGTCTCTGGTGGGTCGAACTGCTCTGAATGGAAGTATGGTTGCCATTTTTTTAGATAAGTGTTAAAAGCGAAATAAAAGAACGGGACTGCACACATGTAGATTTCAAACCTGTGCTCAAGGTGCTCACCATGGTATCAGGATTCCTCTGCATACGCATACGTTCTACCGAAACATTGCCGCTACGGTCTCGGCCTTTCGGCTTTCACTGTAATCGTAGAAGCCTTCACCACTTTTGATTCCCAGCTTTCCGGCCATGACCATATTAACCAATAACGGACACGGAGCGTATTTCGGGTTCTTAAAGCCATCATACATCACCTTAAGGATGGATAAACAAACATCCAACCCAATAAAGTCTGCCAACTGTAAGGGGCCCATGGGATGTGCCATCCCCAATTTCATCACGGTATCGATCTCAGAAACGCCGGCCACACCATTGTATAAGGTCTCTATTGCTTCGTTGATCATGGGCATGAGGATCCGGTTAGCTACAAATCCGGGATAGTCGTTCACTTCTACCGGTACCTTATTCAATTTTTCTGAAAGTTCCTTCACAATAGCAAAGGTCTCCTCACTGGTGCTATACCCTTTAATGATCTCTACCAGTTTCATTATAGGAACCGGATTCATAAAGTGCATGCCTATCACCATGCCAGGTCGTTTGGTAGCAGCCGCGATCTGTGTAATGGAAATAGAGGACGTATTACTCGCCAGAATCGTGTCGTCCGGGCAGAAGGTATCGAGGTCCTTGAAGATCTTTAATTTCAAATCCAGATTCTCAGTAGCGGCCTCCACAACCAAACTTGCGTATTCCACTCCTTCCTCCAAGTTGGTATATGTGGTGATGTTCTTAAGGGTTTTGTTCTTATCGGCTTCGGTGATGGTCTCTTTGGCTACCATGCGATCCAAGTTCTTGGTGATGGTTGCCATTCCTTTATCCAAAGACGCTTGTGAAACATCAATGAGTTGTACTTTGTAATCGAATTGTGCGAAGGTATGGGCGATTCCATTCCCCATGGTTCCGGCACCAATGACTGCTATATTTTTCATATTCGTTGTTTATATTTTTTTAAAATTGGAAATGATCTGCATGGCTACGCGCAACGCTTCCGTTCCCTGCGCGAGGGTGACAATAGGTGTGGTGTTGTTGGAAACAGCATCGGCGAAGGTTTCCAATTCATCCAAAATGGCGTTGTTGGCATCGATCTTCGGATTGTCGAAATAGATCTGTTTTTTGACACCTTCGGCGTTTGTAAGGACCATTGCGAAATCATCGGCATCTTCAGGGGCGTCCTTCATCTTAACCACCTCACATTTTTTATCTAAAAAATCGACAGAGATATAAGCGTCCCGTTGAAAGAACCGTGCCTTTCGCATCTTTTTAAGCGAGATCCTACTGGCCGTAAGGTTGGCTACACAACCATTTTCAAATTCGATTCGCGCATTGGCGATGTCCGGAGTTTCACTAATGACAGATACGCCGCTGGCATTGATGTGCTTTACGTTGGACTTGACCACACTCAATATTGCATCGATATCGTGTATCATGAGATCCAGAACTACAGAAACATCGGTTCCACGCGGATTGAACTCCGCAAGGCGGTGTGCTTCGATGAACATGGGGTTTTCGATCTTTTCATGGACCGCTCGAAATGCCGGATTAAAACGTTCTACATGACCCACCTGGCCCATCACACCGTGTTGTTTGGCCAACGCAAGCAGGGTTTCGGCTTCAGCGACGGTATGGGTAATAGGTTTTTCGATAAAGAGATGCTTGCCGGCCTCAATGACCTGTTTGGCACATTCAAAATGATATACGGTAGGGGTGACCACATCCACGACATCACAGGCATCGATAAGGGCTTTCATAGAGGGAAAGCTCTTATACCCTAATTCCGATTCTATTGTGGCGGAAGCTTCTTGGTTGGCGTCGAAGAAACCTACCAGTTCGTATTTTTCAGACTGGTGAAGAAGCTTAAGATGGATTTTGCCCAGGTGACCTGCACCCAGAACTCCTGCTTTTAGCATGGGCATTTGTTTTTCACAAAGGTAGGTGTTTCAGAAGAAAATACGAAGCCACATTCTGAATTAGTCCGACAACGTATGGAAGCTGTTTCAGCAACGTAAAGTTGCCTTCAGAAACTATTTTCAGAAGAAATCCTTCCGAAGAAACGCATAAATTTTACGTACTTTGTAAGACCAAATCCGAAGCAGTGAAAGATACGTTTACCCACCAAGGCATGCGCAAACGACTCGTTGAAACCCTAAAAAAGAAGGGGATCACGGATAAAGTGGTATTACAGGCCATCAATGCGGTGCCGCGACATCTCTTTATGGACAGTGGTTTTGTGGATCATGCGTACGTCGATAAGGCGTTTCCCATTGCGGCAGACCAGACCATTTCGCAACCCTATACCGTGGCGCGACAAACAGAACTGCTCGAGGTGAAGCGGGGGGATAAGATTTTGGAGATAGGTACGGGTAGTGGCTATCAAACAGCGGTACTGCTAGAGATGGGCGCAGTGGTCTATTCCATCGAACGGCAGAACGAACTGTTTAAAAAGACCAATCGTTTTCTTCCGAAATTGGGGTACCGACCCAAGAAACTCATTTTTGCGGATGGATATGCAGGGCTGGAGTCTGAAGCTCCTTTTGACGGTATCATTGTAACCGCCGGGGCACCCTTTGTGCCAAAACCCCTGTTAGCACAGCTGAAAGTAGGCGGGAAGCTGGTGATCCCCGTGGGGGAGCACGTCCAAATCATGACCGTCTTTACGCGGACCGATGATACCGAATTTGAAAAAGAGGAATACGGAGAGTTTCGGTTTGTGCCGTTGCTGGAGGATAAGGAATAATAAATAAGCAGTAAAAAATCTGGAATAAGGAATTATTTTTCACCATTCACCATTCACCATTCACCATTCACCCCTCACCAACTTACATCTTCCCCATATTCATAATGGCATCCAGTGGTTGAATTTCTACACCTTCGGGAATTTTAATGGCATAATTCTTCATAGATATATCCTCTTTCAAGTCGGTAGCGGTGTAGGTCATATCGACCCCTTCTGTACTAATGATCATTTCCAGTGCAAGACCGGGTAAATCGGTAGGCATGTTCTCGGAGTTCTTCGGTAGTATGATATCTTCGGTATACCAAAAGACTGAAGTATTCCCCTCATTATCCTCAACGATGGCTTTCTTGCATTTCCTTCCGAGGATTTTCTTCGTCTCATTGATGAGGGTGACCTTTCCGCTGTTTGGAGTTTCTTCTCCCAAGGCATCACTTTTGCCTTGAAAGGCCATATTCCCCATCATACCGGACATAAACATGGTCATTTCTTTGGTTTCTGAATTTACAAGCACTTCTTGATCGCCCATCATACCCATGCTGTTCTTCATGTAGGTTGATGTACCGTCACTGGCGAGGATCATGGTTGATCCTTGCATCATTTGCGCCATCATTTCACTATCTTCCGCGGTAGCGTTGATGGTGAGGGTGTATGTCACGGCAAAGTTATTTGTTTGGGCAAAACTGGTTAGACTTAGGCACAGTATAAGCGCAAATAGGAATGTGTTTTTCATGATATTACTTATTTTATAGGAAAGATACTTCATTTTATAGGATATATTTCAGA
>NZ_CAXAXI010000017.1:0-59848 GCF_963972995.1 uncultured Altibacter sp. | reverse complement strand
TAGAGGAAGCTGCCAAGAAGGAAGCAGCACTTAAAGAGGCAGCACGTATCGAAGCCGAACAAAAGGAACTGGCGCTTAAGGAAGCTGCCAAGAAGGAGGCAGCACTTAAGGAAGCTGCAGCCTTAGAAAAAGAAAAAGCTTCCATAAAGGAAATTACACAGAAAGATGAGCGAGAGGTGGTTCTTCCTAAAGACAAGACTATAATTTCTTCTGAAAAAGAAAAGGAGGACAGTGAAATTACAATCGTAAAAAAAGATCAGACCTTCTATAAGGTCGAGCAAGGGGATTACCTTGGTAAGATTGCTGAAAAGTTCGATGTTTCTATAAGAGAAATTAAGGAGTGGAATAACTTAAATGGAGATAACATTCGGATCGGCCAACGATTGCGAATTCTAACTGCTGACGGGGCTATGTCTAAAGAAGAGACTTCTGCAACCTCAAATCCTAAAACCACCATCGATGATACGGCAAATGTAAAACTAAATGCAGAAGATGCTGTTGTAAAGGAGTTTGACCGTGATGGTAAACTACTTGAAAGTGGCAGGTATAATGATGGGAAGAAGACAGGGGAATGGAAATACTATCATAAGAACGGAAAAGTATTATATGTTGGCCATTTTGAAGATGATGTGGCAACAGGAAGTTGGAAATACTATTATGAAGATGGCACTTTAGAATCTGAAGGCTCCTATGCCAAAGGAGAAAAATCAGGGAATTGGCGGTATTACTTTCCAGATGGCACCCTCAAATCGGAAGGAGATTTCACCGAAGGAAAGATGAGGGGAACTTGGATCAATTATCACGAGAATGGTATCGTGGAGTCTACCGGAACCTATACTAATGATAAGAAAACAGGACGATGGGAACTTTATGATAAGAACGGTGCCCTTATCAAAACCCGTTTTCACTAAAAGATTTTTCGAAAAAATAAAATAAGAACCCTGTGTTTTGGAGGCAGGGTTTTTTTATAAAAGATTGGGACTCAACATCATTTCGATCGATTTTCAAAATCAAAAATGAAATGTTAAACCTTCAACGACCGAAGGCGGAACGATATGGTGGTCGGGAGTACCTTCGGTGATCACTAATGGTTCCAGTCCTGCAATTACAACTGCGTGGCTTTTCAAGCCACATGCTTTAAAACAACAAAACCCAGTCAAGAAAACTTGCTGGGTTTATTATGTTTCAAATCACAACGCAGTTGTGAATGATCGTGGAGCTTGCCTGCGGTAAGCAGGCCGGAGACGCCGGAGCGTTTAGAAATCATCCTGTGGATGATTTTAGCGACCGGGCGAGCTTTGCGCATTGGCCTTCGACGACCGCAGGCGGAACGACCTTGAAGTAGGGAGTACCTTCGGTGATCCCTAATGGTTCCAGTCCTGCAATTACAACTGCGTGGCTTTTCAAGCCACATGCTTTAAAACAACAAAACCCAGTCAAGAAAACTTGCTGGGTTTATTATGTTTCAAATCACAACGCAGTTGTGAATGATCGTGGAGCCGGAGGGAATTGAACCTATCTAATTGAGATAGTTCCTTAAAATGGCTAAAAACACTTTAAAACCTTTTATTTATAACTGTTTATGAGTATTTGAAAAATATCTATAATTAGAATACGTAATACTTAGACAGTATAAATATGTAAAATGTCGGGAAGATGTCGGGAAGAATATTAGCATTTGTTATATTTGAAGTGTTCAAAAATGATATTTCCCAATGGCAACAATAAAATACTTCACAAAAGGAGCCGGAAACCCCAGTACAATTCATTTGAGATTGGTACACGGCCGTAAATTCGACTTTACAAAATCTACTCAGCTTTTAATTGATCCTAAGTACTGGAACAATAAAAAAGGATTGGTTAAACAGATAGCGGACTTTCCCGACAAAGTAAATCTACAGAAAGAGCTCAACGAATTAAGGAGCTATATTTTAAATGCTTTTAATGATAGTTACACCTCCGGGCAATTAATCAATAGTGATTGGCTAAAAAGTTCAATAGATAGCTTTTTTAATCAAAATGAAAATGTAGATTTTAACTATATAGTTGACTACGGGAATTATTTTGTAAAGAATTTAAAAAACTCAATTCAGTCAAACGGTAAAATTGGGGTAACTCCGGCAACCTCAAAAAAATATCAAACCATTGTTAATAAATTAAAAGAGTTTGAAGCCTATAAGAAAAAACGATTAAAGGTTACAGATATTAATTTGGCTTTCCACAAAGATTTTATTTATTTCCTCCACGATAAACAGTTACTCAGTTACAATACAACCGGTCGTTATTTGAAATTTGTAAAAACAATAGTAAAAAGTGCCAAAGGTTACGGACTGAAAATTAGTGAGGATATAGATAAAAAGGAATTTAGGCAACCAAAGGAACCCACGACCTTTATAACACTTTCTGAAGGTGAAATTGAAATTATTTTTAAACACGACTTTAGTAAAACGCCCTATTTAGAAAACGCTCGGAATTGGCTAATTATTGGCGTATGGACTGGAGCGAGGGTAAGTGATCTATTGAAATTTACAGTTGAAAATATACACAATGGCTTTATAGAATACACCGCCAAGAAAACCGGACAAAAAATTGTACTCCCTTTGCACTCTCAAGTAATTGAGATTTTGAACAACCTCAACGGCCAATTTCCCCGGCCAATTTCAGACCAACGGTTTAACGATTATATAAAATTAGTCTGTAAAGAAGTTGAATTAAAAGAGCTTGTTGAAGGTGCTAAAAAGAAAAAACTGAAACCGAAAGTTTACCGGAAAGTTAAGGGGGAATATGAAAAATGGGAATTGGTAAGTAGTCATATTTGCCGGAGATCTTTTGCAACTAACCATTACGGCAAATTACCCACTCCGGTATTAATGGCTATTACAGGCCACACCACAGAAAAAATGTTTTTACAGTACATTGGCAAAACCGCAATGGATAACGCTGAGGTATTGAATAGCTATTGGCAAGACCAGGAACGTAAAAAGACCAAAACCGCAAAACTGGAATTAATTAAAACAGGAACCAATGAATGATTTAACCACTATTTTTGGCTTTACTTATACCTATTTTCTTTTATTACCTCAGTACGGAACCAAAAAGGAATGTTTTGAATACCTCAACAACGAGGTTAAAAAAATCAATGACAAAAAAATGTTTTTAAACTATTTTGATTTTAAAATAAGAACTTTTGGAAACGAACTGGACAACGTTAACAGTTTTACAAGTTCCTATTTCAATTTATTAGGCTATTTCCCCACTCAAAAAGAATGTTTTGAGTATATGCTCGGAATCACAAAAGAAACCGGTAAGAAACCGTTATTTATAAGTTATAAGGATTTTAGAAAACGGACTACGAAAGGTTAAAATTAATATTGTTCAAAATGAGTACTGGCTATACTAAACCACAATGGCACGAATTGCGAGAAGATTTAAAATTGATTGCCGAATTGCCCGAAAGGATAAATGAATATAAACGCACACGTTTATTAGAAATTCTTGTCTATATAGATCAAGAAAGAGAAAACCGTTTAATTCATATTTATCATTTATTAGACGTTCAACCGGGTAGTACTTTTGAACATTGGGCTGAAAATGTTAGTAGTGTATTTAATTTAAACCAGTTAAACGCCCTAAAGGATTTTATTATTAATCATTTGAATATTAAAAGGGCTCAACGATCTAAAGACCAAGAACACCCCGAAATTATAACACAAGTATTTAAAACTGGAGGATTTGAGGTATTTAATTATTTAGACGAACATTTTACAGCACTCAATAATATTCCTACTATTAAGTACACCGTGTTATATTTCTTTTTAGAGGGTAAACATGTTTATCCTAATAAATCTAAATTCATTGTCTTTGTTCAATCATATTGTAAGAATAGTTTAAAGGATAGAACGTTTTCTAAAATCGAATCAGATTATAATACACACCCCAATTTTAAAAATCATAAACCAAAATTAACTAGTCTTTATTATGAGTATTTAGAAACCTCCAAAAGTTAGAGTTTTATTAGAGTTAACTGGAGGTTAAAAAAGTAATTACCGGGAATACATTTGTTCAAACATTAAAATATTTTGTTATGGACAATACCACCTTAGTAACCGGAACAACCCCAGAAAAATTAACTGAAAATATACTACAAGGGGTAAGGAAAGAGATTGAAGATTTAAAACAATACTTTCAACTAAAAGAGCCGGACGACCTATTAACACGTAAAGAAACAAGTGAGCTATTAAAAATATCCTTTGTTTGTTTACACGATTGGTGTAATAAGGGAATTTTGAAACATCGAAAAATAGGTAACCGGACGTACTTCAGCCGGAAAGAGATCAACGAGGTATTGTATAATTCAAATAAATAGAGTTATGCAAACTGGCAAAAGAAGATATTTTAGAGGGATATACGCCCTAAAAAACGGAAGTTCAGAAAACCCGAAAAAGGAATTTGAGTTAATCAATACCGATATACTGAAAGACTGCAAACTCTTTACAAAGATATTGCGTATTGAAAAGGATAATGGTTACCACGACCGGAGCCGTTATTTTGAATACTGGCTATACCTAAGAAACGATACCAACTGGAAACGGTGCTATAAGTCCGGCCTTGCCAAAACTCAAAATGCTTTTGTATTTGAGGGTAATTTACCACTACCGGTAAGACTGGATCAAAAGACGGCCAAAGGCAAAGATTTTGAAAATCCTCAGCATTTTATTATTGCTCAGTCAATAAACACTTGGAATACATTTGTACTGGATATATTCCCGAACTTTTACCCAGTGCAAAAGAAACTGCAAACCGCAATACTAAAAGAACATACTTACTTATTAAGAATGAAAAAGGGAGCCTAAATAGCTCCCTAATTTGTTCAAAATGATTGTACAAACTGGCAAGTTTGATACAGTTGTAAAAATAGCTATTCAATGGATAACAGCAAAGATTATAATAAGGAATTTAAAGGTATATGGATACCAAAGGAATATTTGAATTATAAATTGAAGGATTCGGAAATATTGGTACTAAGTGTAATATGTGGACTGGATAATGAAAACGGATGCTATGCAAAAAATAAGAAAATAGCTGAAATGGTTAACAAGTCTGAGGGGCGTATATCTAAAATAATAGCATCACTTGAAACAAAGAAATTAATTACTTGTGAATATGATTATAGGAATAACAATCCTAGAACAATTTTTATCAATAGCCATAGTCATAAACGACCAACACCCATAGTCAAAAACGACAATAGCCATAGTCATAAACGACCAACACCCATAGTCATAGACGACCAATATAAAAATAGTAAAGAATATAATAAAGGAAATAATAAAAGTGAGAGAGCACTCACTCACTTCGATTTTCTAAATAGAAATTATCCTAGTCAAGTCGTAGAATTAAAACAGAAATATAAATTACCACAAGATCAATGGCGTTTTTTTATTGACTATTTCAATCAAAAAAAATTAAACAAGTCTAATATGACAATAACTACCTTTGAAAAGGTTTTAAGTAATTGGAAAAGTAATTTAAAAAAAGATATTGAGGGTGATAATTTACCTCAGCCGTACCTAAGAAAAATCTCTTAAGGTGGATACCCCCATAAAAGTTAGAAAGTTCAATAATTGATACATCGCCTGTTAATCAGTATTTTAGTATAGACAATTTTTTATAGGGGGGGTATCCTATTAAATAAATTGTGGCATTTTAAATGATTTATCTCTGGGAATTATGCGATATCTGAATTTCTGTTTATCAGAAAAATGCCTTGAGATGTTTAGAGATTTAGAAAAGTGATCATCATTGCCGGGCTCCTTCTCATGAAACAGTATTTCAATATCCATACAATTATCATTTTCAAAAATTGAATTTAATAGAGTGCGATCAGAAAGGCCACATGAATGACCCATAATAAGAACGTGGTATGGTTGAGAATTAATAAAATTGATTAATTCATGATATCGGGAAGTTTTTGAATACCATGATGTTTTCATATTGACTAATAAACTTTCAATATTCGCATTTTCTAATTTTTTGTATTCTTCACTAAAATCATCACCATATCCAAATATTGCATCCTGTAAACTCAGTTTACCATGAATATTAGTGGAGCGAATGTTTAATGAATTGACGTTTTCTAGTGCATCTTGATAAAATTGAGGTGTTGTAGTATAATTGAAGTTCACTAGCATTATATTCTCAATTTCATTCGCTGTACGAACATTTTTTGCAATATTTATATTAAAATGTTTGGAAAAGGAATTATTGTTAAGAGGTTGTTCTATAAACTGGCATATTTCTAAGAAAGGTCTTGAGTGATTATCCACGTTCAACTGTAATGAACTAAGATATTCTATCAATGCCTTTTTAATTGTCAATAAGGCTTGATTCAGTTTAGTTAGTTGTTTCGATTGCTCATCTTCATTTAATATTAGAGAAATTTTTAATAGTTCTCGATAATAAATTTCTTCTATATCAACCCACTGTCTGGAACATGCCCCTAGTAGAGAATTGGCAAAATCAATTTCCCCATAAATAGATATATTTGCTCGCTTGAGGTTTGTTAACAGGGTTTGGAGATTGTGATAGTTATCCAAGTCCTTTTGCGCAACATCACTGAATTTTTTTTCGAAATGGAACTTGAATATATCCTCTTCATTATTACCTCGCTGGGTGCCCCAATTAGCAATTAAACGTTTCTTCAAATAATCTAACATGAATTGATTATAGGAAGTTGGGAAACCATGTGCCAAATCAAAACCGTTACCAATAAGAACAACTTTATTAATACCTACATCCATAAATTAAAGAATTGTCGGGAATATGTCGGGATAAATTAAAACACCCTATTTGCAAACAGCTGTAAACAGGGCATTTTAAAGAATTAATTGTGGAGCCGGAGGGAGTCGAACCCTCGTCCAAACGTGCAATACTACTACTTTCTACATGCTTAGTTTTCATTTAGATTTTCGTGGGCTTGCCGGTCGAAAACTACCAACGCACCCCTTAGCTTCATTTTAGTTTCGCAAGCGCATCAAAGCCCTGCGCGAGCTAGGTCTACTTTTACGAAGCCACTAGATCGAACGCCGTAAACCAAGGCCTTCGAGTGACTTCCTGCTTGTCCGCCTTGCGGACCGAGGCATTATCCTACTATAATTCGGATTATGCAGCTAGGGCGTAGTTATTCTCGCCGTTTAAAAAGTGTGAAAAATGAGATTTACGAGCTATTTCCCAGCGCTCGACATGCTTATAGTACCATTAGACCCGCTGTCAAAACCAGTCGGCCCCATTTTTTTCAAAGATCATTTGGCGGGTTCCCGTTGCTGTTGCAACGCGACCGGGCTTTCGGTGTTACACGCCTGCCCGCCGAAGCGAGCTAAGGCGGGGTAACTTACCTCAATCCCTACCCGAAATGGAAGGCAAAGATACACTAAAATCACTATCTTTGCGACCCTATTTAACATGCAAAAAGTATTCCAAATGCCTATAACCTTTGCTATCATCAAAGAACGAAAGAATCCGCCTGACAGGCGTGTCGTTTTTTCACCCCAAAAGAGTCAGGAAGTCATACAGGAATTTCCAGACGCTAAACTCATTGTTGAAGCTTCAGAGGTTCGCATTTTTCCTGACGAAGCCTATCGTAAAGCCGGTTTCGAGGTCAAGGAAGATATTTCCGAAGCAGATGTCATGTTGGGCGTTAAGGAAGTCCCTGTCGATGCGCTTATTCCCAATAAAAAATACTTCTTCTTCAGCCATACCATAAAAAAACAACCCTATAATCGAAAGCTTTTAAAAGCGATACTGGATAAGAGAATTGAACTTTATGATCATGAGACCATTGTAAGAAAGACAGGTGCTCGGCTAATAGGGTTTGGGCGTTATGCCGGGCTGGTAGGAGCCTATAACGGTTTTCGGGCACTCGGATTACGGGACGGCTTGTTCTCACTTCCCAAAGTAGAAACCCTGCCCGACTTGGAAGCGGTAAAGGCGGCACTGGATACCATCCAACTTCCTAATCTAAAAATCATTCTGTCGGGAACGGGAAAGGTTGCTAAAGGAGCGAAAGAGATCTTGGATCATCTCAAAATACGTGAAGTAAGCGATGCAAAATATCTTTCAAAGTCCTTTGACGAACCCGTCTACTGCCTCATTGATGTCATGGAATATAACAAGCGATCCGACGGAACAAAAGGATCTAAAAGTGAATTCTATAAGGATCCTTCAGGTTATGAAAGTGATTTTATGCGGTATGCCAAGGTAAGTGACATGTTCATTGCCGGACATTTTTACGGCAATGGAGCTCCATATCTGTTTACACGTGAAGACGCAAGACATCCTGACTTTAAGATACGGCTCATAGCCGATATCTCCTGTGATATTGATGGTCCTGTAGCAAGTACCATTCGCGCTTCTACCATCGCAGAGCCATTCTACGGTTACGATCCACAAACCGAGAAAGAAACAACATTTAATGCAGCTGATGCGATCACCGTGATGGCGGTGGATAATTTGCCCTGTGAGCTTCCGAAAGATGCCAGTGAGGGATTTGGAGATATGTTCTTGGAACATGTCATTCCGGCTTTCTTTAATGGGGATGCTCGAGGTATTTTAGAGCGTGCTCGTATGACCACCCCGCAAGGAACACTAACCGAACGATTCGCCTACTTACAGGATTATGTAGATGCTGTGAGTTAGCGTTTGCTAAGCACGATAAAACTATTTGTTTGGAGGTTTACGACGTTCCCAAAAAACTCCTTTAAAATGGGGTATGCTTCAGTGATGAAACTTTGGTGATTAACGGCAAATGTAAAACGAAGGTACACTGTATTATCGTTTTGAGAAAAAAGCATTGTACCGTTCCCTATGTCTTCAGGGAGTTTGAAACTTTTATTCTCCGGAAGTCGTTCTATTTTAAAACCCTTTTCTATTGTGATCGCCAAGGCATAATGAATGCTTCTAGGATAGCCAAAATCAATAGGAAAGCTACGATTTTCTGCTAAAAAAGGGTTTATTTTAAACTCAGGCTGAAGAAAGAATGGGTCTATGTAAATTTGATCACCAACTATTTCGGGTTCATAGGTCACGGCATATTCTAAAGTAAGATCTTTAGTAGGATTCTTTTCGTTATTTATAGAGAGATTTCGAATTTCAATGCTTCCTAGTTGTGATTCTTTTTCGGTCACATAGTTCGCTTGTGAGCCTTTATGTAACTTTTGTTTTTCAAAGATTTCAGAGTAACCTGTATGGGTTTCGGTTACGGTGGCAACCACTTCATTTTCGGCAGAGACCAAAACCTGTGCTTTAATATACAGTAAGTTTTTTGGCTCAGGGTCGATAGATTTCCAAAAACTTCCATTCTCAAAATCCATCACCCTTCCTTTGTCATTAAGAGCTCTAAAAGGAACGATTCCAAACTTCAAGTCTTTGTCGGTGGCATCTAATATGTATTCCACTTCTCCAATTTTCACATACGCCATTACATAATTAAAATCTGTAAGTACCGGATATAAAGGATTTGGAGCCTTGGTATCCCGGGTAGCACTTAGTAGGATCTTTGCATTTAGCTGAGCCGCATTTAGCGCGTTGATTAAGGCAAGGTTAATCTCGCTATTGTTTCCTTTTTGTTCTTCGTATGCTTCTTTAACCCGAACATCGGAGTACATCCTGTATTTGTTATTCCAAGTAAAGTGATCTTGAATGTGATAATAAATAGCCTTTGCTCTTTCAAACGCATCGGGGATTCCCAATAATTGTTGGGGGAGAGCTTGCTGAAAATAATTTTCATATCGCAACTGTCTACCCATATCTTTCTCTGTCTTAAACTCATTGTCTACATCGTCCCAGGTCTTGGTGTAATAGGAAGTATCACCGTAGAAATCCGTTATTTCCTGTAATTCATATTCTAAGCGAGACCTGTAATTGTCTGAGGACAACATATAAGACTCCTCTATAAGAGCGGGGATATCCTTCATGGCATAGACAGATACTTCACAAGCAGCCGCTTGTTCTGTGCCGCGAACGTCTAGGCAATTTTTTTTAACTTTTACATCGTTCAAGGAGAGTTCTTGTGTTCCGAATAAGGAACGCTTGTAAACCAAATTTCCGGGTATTGAAGACTCAAATTCACTATAGATCTTTGGAAGGTCCTCTTGAAAATCCCATCCACCAAAACCCCAAAAAAATGGAGATTCAATTCTATAGGAATACTCAAGGATGCTACCGTCTTTTACATCGGGGAAGGTGAATTTTGTCACATTCCAATTTTCATTAAGGTCAGATTCGAATATTTTATCCTCACTTACAAAACGCTGTAGTCCTCCATTGTGAGTCATTACCTTTAACTTTCGAACCCGCTCCTTAGAGGATTTATTGGCATACCATGGTATTTCTATGGTTGCGCCATCAAACTTTTGTGCATTTAACACCTTTATTTTTCGGTACACTTCCTTGATAAGGGTGAGTCTATTGTCCACCATTTCAAATGAGTTCTTTCCACTTTCAAATAAGATAACTGCTGTTGCTTCGGGATCTTTGTCATAGGTAAGCATGGCATGCTCTTGAGCTGTGGGTTGGCCGAAAAATCCTTTTTTTCGCTCTTGTGCGGTTATAGAAAAAGTTATAATAAGTACGAAGGATAGAACAAAAGAATTTTTAAGAGGCATCATAGGATTTATCAATAATCAAACAGGGGAGACTGCAAAATACTGTTATTTCGTAAATTTCAAAAAACTTTTTTCAGAAATAACAACGATAAAAAAACCCAGTAGATAAGCCAGTATATCCCATGGATCGAAGACCGATCCAAGCATCGTTTTAAATACCGGAGATGTTATGTTTAATTTTTCTGTGAAATCGATCCATTGCAATAGTTCCACACCTATTGCGAATACAAGCGTAGTCAAAGCAATCTTGAAAGCAGAACCTTTGAGAAAGATCCGTACAAAACAATAGATAAGTAGGATCACCAAAACATCACCTAGAAAACCACGTATAAACCAATGAAAAGTGAATACAGCGATGCAGATCTCAACAGCTAAAAGGGATAAGAAAAGCACCAGATATTTTTTACTGAAGGTCATGGATCCATTAAAAGTTCAAGGTAACATTGAAAATCAAAAAATAGAAGCACGAAACTACGTTGAAAATTTCGTGCTTCCAATTTCTAGCTTAGTCGTTTCCCCAATCAATTTTTCGGGAGGCGAACATGATTATGGCTAAGATCACAAACAAGCCAATACTTCCTACCAACAACGCATAGCTTTCCAACTGTATGATCACATAAATAAACCCATACAGCGATGCCAGAGAGACGCAAATTAGCAATGGAAATTTAAAACCGCTTAGAATCGCCCGGGAATACAGGGTAATGAGTCCCAATACCGAAGCACCTGCAATGGCGTATGCCTTTAAAAAACTACTGTGTTCCGAAATGGAAATAAGCAAGGTGTAGAACATCACCAAGGCCAGCCCGATCATCACATATTGAAACGGATGAATGTAGATCTTACTTACAATTTGGATCAACAAAAAGACAAGCAGGGTGAGTCCAATAACCATAAACCCATACTTTGCGGTTCGTTCACTTTTTTGATATTCATCAACAGGAATGATAAAGTTGGTGCCAAACCCAAATTCTGAAAGGTCCGGCATACCGTTATAGAATTCCTGTTCGAATTGGCGATTGATCTGAAACACCTGCCAATCGGCATAAAACCCTGATTTCGAAATTTCTTTAGTGCCATCATCCGGCAAGTACTTACCGTCAAAACTAGGAGAATGCCAATCGGAATCCATCCTTACAGTGGTTTTTTTTCCCACGGGAATGAACTTGAGACTTTCACTTCCATTGATCTTCAGGTCGAAAGAAAAAGACACCGGTTCTGCACTTTCTACTGTAAGTGTTTTTAAAGGATCACTTTGTATAGTGTTGAGGTAGTGTTGGTCGTATCGCGGACTCATTGCTACAGTTTCTGCTCCCAGTTGTACCTCCAAACCGCTTCTAATACCGTTAAGGTTTGAACTGCGAAGGATTACTGTGATCTTCTCCCAGAGAATATCCTCCTTAGCGATATCCTGAGCCGACAGGTCAATGGCCGGGAAAGTACCGTTGGCTGAAATATTGGCTGTGTACACCACCGATTCATAGATGCCTCTCTTAAGTGGTTTAGAATCTACCGTAGAGCGTATATGTAAGAGATCGGGAAGTAGATAAGCATTTTTTACAATGACCTCGGTCTTGGTTTCGTATGTCTTTGTTTTCTCGATAAAGATTTTCTCTTCCTTATAGGTGTTGTAAGGGATTTTTAGTACCGGTCCGGAGAGCAGTACCTCATTACCCCATTTGCTATTGATCTCCCTAACTACCTCGGATTGTCTAAAGGATCGTTCGGTGATGAGCGACTTTACAAACTCCAGAGGAATAAGGAGAATAAGCAGTAAAAAACCCACAATAAGCATGCGTGCTGTGATGGAGTTTCGCAGCCAATTCCCAAATTTATTTCTTTTTTGTTCCATAATTAATGAGTGTTAGATAAATGAATGTATGTGTGCCTTTTTTGTAATAGTTCTAATTTTTGACGTTGTTCTTCTGAAAAAATCGAATTTTTAAAGTCGGTAAAGGATTGCTTCAGAAGCAATTTGTAGTCGTAGTGATGAAAAGGGTTAAGCTGTTTACCTATTCTGAAGGAGTCACGATAATAGCCGGCATATTCGGGAAGTAGGAGCGAGCCTACTATGAGAACACCAAGTAAGTAGGGCGTTCGTTTCCCGTTTCCGAAGCAAAGAAATTGCAACGCGATCTCATCTTCTACACGCGTACTATAGCCCGTAAGTACGTGATAGGCATCATGACGTTCTACTTTAGGGAGCAATTCAAAACCATTTTTAAATAAAAAGCTGCCTAAATGGTGCCCAAATGTTGTTGTGGGCAGTTGTAACAACTGTAGGGTTGTAATATTCCATGGTGCTTTCTTTTTAAAGCGGCAATAGAGCAGCTGGGTCTTTTTAAACAACCAATGGATTAATTTTTTTCTTTGTTTTTTCATAAAGTACTTTGTAATTCAAAGTAAATAAATAAATTTTTTTGATTATTTCTTGATCAATTTTTCAAGCGCTTCAATATGCTTTTTAAATTCAGCTTTTCCCAAGGGAGTTGCACGATAACGAGTATTTGGTTTTCTACCTACGAATTGTTTCTCGACCAAGATATATGCGGCTTGTTCCAACGCCTTAATATGACTTGCCAGATTCCCGTCGGTGAGATCCAATAGTTCCTTCAATCTATTAAAATCGGCATCTTCATTTACCATAAGGATGGACATGATCCCGAGACGGATTCTATGATCAAACAGTTTATTGATGTTATCGATAATTCCCACCTTATCTCTTTTTTTCTTGCAGATACATTATGCTTCCGTAGATAATGTGAAATACACCAAATCCCAATAGCCAGAACCAAAAGCCATAGCCCGGAAGTGCCGCACAAATTAGCCCAAGCACGATTTGGGCATATCCTAAATACTTTACATTTCCAATGGTGTATTTTGACGCATTCACCAAGGCGAGTCCGTAGAAGATGAGCATGAGCGCGGCAGTAAGTCCATAGTGCTGACTGTTCAATTTTATCAATATGTATATACCCCCGGTGACCAATGGTATTAGAAAGTTGAGCAAGAGTCTGCGTGTAGTGGCATCCCAAACCTTAACCTTTTCTCTTTTGGCCTTTCGCGAAGTAAGCAGGTAAGCCGTAACGATACTCAAAATAGCTACAGATGCCAGTAGTACTAGTAGTAGTTTAAAATCGATACTATGAAGATACAAGTGTTCTCCGGGTTCAGGAAAGATAAACACATAGGCGATAATGGCACCCGTAATGGCATACAGGCCGGCGAAGATACCCGATAGACCGCTAAGTGAAATAAATCGGGACGAACGGTTCATGAGATCCTTGATCTCGGAGATGTCTTTTAGATAATCCTGCTCACTCATAATAAAGTACTTTGAAAAACAAAGTAAAGTATATTGTTTGATTTGGCAAAATAAAGTTATGTTAATTTTTAGATGAGGATGTTTTTAGAAATTATTAGTGGAAAACCTGTTGAAAAATGGGGGGTTTTCCTCTTGTGTTGTCCGTGGTCAATTTGCATCTTTGTAAAGCTTAATTAATTGAGGAGTTAATAATAGCAACTATGAAAGAGGGCTGTGCTGTTAAGGCAGCCTTTTTTTATTTCACTTGCTCGTAAAAAGGAAAAATCCTTAGTAGAAAACAGGAAAAACCCTGTTGCCTCATATCTCATTTTCGTTGCATCTTTGATTTTCATTAGAGACCAATCTATCTAACCATAGTATTTGCGTAAAGAATCGTTATTGCATTAATTGGGGAGTTAATAAAATACGATTGTAAAAAGTTGCTCGTCTGAGCAACTTTTTTTTTACGATACATACTGAATAAAGGGGAAAAACCCTGTTTAAAAAGGGTCTTAACCCTCTTGTGTGCCCTTCATCTAATTCCCATCTTTGTATAGCTTAATTAATTGGGGAGTTAAAAAAAGCGATTGTAAAAAGGGCTACTCTATCTTGAGTAGCCCTTTTTTACGATGTTATTTGAATGTAGCCAAATTCAAAACATTTGAAAAGCCTGTTCATGACATTGATGGGCTTTTCATTTATTTGTATTTTAGGAGTATGAATATTTGAATTTGAGAATGAATCCAGCCGAAGCCTATATACTTTCCAAAGAAGAACCGTATCGTGCTATCATGCTTCATCTACAATTGGTAATAGAAACCACCATCCCTGAAGCAGATTTAAAATTCAAGTGGCACCTACCGTTCTACTACTTGTCCGGCAAGAATATGTTTTGCTATCTGAATCAGTCGAAAAAGTATGTGGATCTTTGTTTTACCCGGGGTGCTCATCTCACAAAACACCTCGATGTGCTCGTTTCAGAAAATCGGAAACACATGAAGTCGCTACGTTATTTCGCTTTGGAAGATATAGATGATGGAGTTTTGGTCGATCTGCTTCAAGAAGCCTACGCCTTGCGGGCGCTTCCTATCTATAAATGATTGATCGTTTTACGGATCGCAACAAGATCGGTAAGTAGCTTTTGCAGTTTGTTGAGGTCCAACATATTGGCGCCGTCACTTTTTGCATTGGCGGGATCGAAGTGTGTTTCAATGAACAGCCCGTCGACTCCGGTAGCAATACCTGCTCTGGCAATGGTGCTGATCATTTCAGGGCGTCCTCCTGTTACTCCTACGCTCTGGTTGGGCTGTTGCAAGCTGTGGGTGACATCCAATACCACAGGTGCATAGGCTTTCATAGTGGGAATTCCTCGAAAATCCACGATCATATCTTGATATCCGAACATGGTCCCACGATCGGTGATCATTACCTGTGAATTGTTGCAGTCTGTCACTTTAGTCACCGCATGCTTCATACTTTCAGGACTCATGAACTGTCCTTTCTTTAAATTTACCACCTTTCCTGTTTCGGCAGCTGCTACAACAAGATCGGTTTGACGCACCAAAAAAGCAGGGATCTGCAATACATCTACATACTGGGCGGCCATTGCAGCATCGGACACTTCATGGATATCGGTCACGGTAGGGATATCAAATTCTTTAGAGACTTTTTCCAAGATTTTAAGCGCTTTCTCATCACCAATCCCCGTAAAACTATCGATTCTGCTGCGGTTCGCTTTCTTAAAGCTCCCTTTGAACACATACGGAATTTCCAATTTGGAGGTAATGTTAACGATGGTTTCGGCGATACGCATGGCCATATCCTCTCCTTCAATGGCGCAGGGACCTGCGAGTAAGAAAAAATTATTGGATTGGGTGTGTTTTATTTTTGGGATGTGGTCAAGATTCATTTGCTGTGTATTAAGGATGCAAAGATAGTAAAATAACTTCGTGGTGAGTTGCGTTAGGGACCCGCCAAAGGCGGGCTTGTTGAGGCGGCATCCCCCCAACCGGCTTGGGGGATACAGCCGAAAGCCCGACCCTTCTTCGCCTTAGCGATGGAGGGAACGCCCAAAAAAGAATTAACGCTTTCTTACATTGTAATCGATTAAGAAACACTACTTTTGCACCGCCTTACCGAGAGGGGGTAAAAAAGCGGTTGCTTTTTTTGATAAAACACTGTATCTAAAACCATTACCCGCAACAGCGGGCACCTGCTATGAATATTAAAAATATCGCCATTATTGCACACGTTGACCATGGAAAAACGACCTTGGTAGATAAGATCATGCACCATTGTAGCCTGTTTCGTGAGAACGAAAATACCGGCGAACTTATTTTGGACAATAACGATCTGGAGCGAGAGCGCGGGATCACGATCACTTCCAAGAACGTTTCGGTCGTGTATAAGGATACCAAGATAAATATTATCGATACGCCCGGTCACGCCGACTTTGGAGGTGAGGTAGAGCGTGTATTGAACATGGCCGATGGCGTACTGTTGTTGGTGGATGCGTTCGAAGGACCTATGCCACAAACACGATTTGTACTTCAAAAAGCGATCGATCTTGGTTTGAAACCCTGTGTGGTGATCAATAAAGTGGACAAAGAGAATTGTACTCCAGATGAGGTACATGAGTCTGTGTTTGACCTCATGTTCGAATTGGGTGCTGAAGAATGGCAGCTGGATTTCCCAACGGTGTATGGTTCTGCCAAGCAGAACTGGATGAGTGACGACTGGAAGCACCAAACAGATTCTATAGAGCCTTTATTGGATATGGTTTTGGAACACATTCCTTCGCCTAAGGTCGAAGAGGGCAGTGTACAGATGCTTATTACCTCTTTAGATTATTCATCGTTTACCGGACGAATTGCGATTGGTCGGTTACAGCGCGGTGTGTTAAAAGAAAATATGCAGGTAACTCTCGTAAAACGCGATGGGTCTACTACCAAATCGAAAATTAAAGAACTTCATACGTTCGAAGGTTTGGGACGAAAGAAAGTTTCGGAAGTTCAAGCCGGTGACATTTGCGCGCTGGTAGGATTGGAAGGATTTGAAATTGGGGATACTGTGGCCGATATTGAGAATCCGGAGGCATTGAAGACCATCGCCATCGATGAGCCTACCATGAGTATGTTATTTACCATTAACGATTCTCCTTTCTTCGGAAAGGATGGAAAATTTGTGACCTCTCGTCATATTAAAGAGCGTTTGGAACGTGAACTCGAGAAGAATTTAGCCTTGCGTATGCAACCTACGGACAGTGCCGATAAATTCATGGTATTTGGTCGGGGGGTATTGCATTTGTCGGTATTGATCGAGACCATGCGTCGTGAGGGATATGAACTGCAAATTGGGCAGCCACAAGTAATTATTAAAGAGATCGACGGAGTGAAATGTGAGCCGGTGGAAGAGATGACCATTGACCTTCCGGAAACCGTTAGTGGACGTGCTATCGACATGGTAACCTTGAGAAAAGGAGAAATGTTGAGTATGGAAGCAAAAGGCGATCGTATGATATGTAAATTCACCATACCTTCACGAGGTATCATTGGATTGCGAAATCAGTTATTGACCGCCACAGCAGGGGAAGCCATCATGACTCACCGTTTTCTTGAATATCAGCCGCTTAAAGGAGGCATTCCCGAGCGTCAGAACGGAAGTTTGGTCTCTATGGAAAATGGTTCGGCGATTCCTTATTCTATTGATAAGTTACAGGACAGAGGCCGTTTCTTTGTACATCCTAACGAAGATATTTATGAAGGACAGGTAATCGGTGAGAATACACGTCAGGATGATATGACAGTGAACATCACCAAGACCAAAAAACTTTCGAACGTTCGTTCTTCGGGAGCCGATGATAAGGCGCGAATCGTTCCTGCAATCAAGTTCTCTTTGGAAGAGGCATTGGAGTACATCCAAAAAGATGAATACGTAGAGGTGACACCAAATCACTTGCGTTTGCGAAAGATCTATTTAAAGGAGACCGACAGAAAGCGAAACAAGCTGTAAATAATGTAGGGTTTTGTTCCAATAAACTGACCGTTTTTTAGTTTATTTGTAACCTCAAGGTGAGAAACCGAGCAAATTTAAGTACGAATTGATATGAATTTTCTGTATTTCGATCCGGGATTAGGAGCGATGATCGTTCAAGCCATTGTTGCTGTAGCGGCCGGAGTGATTTTATTTTCGAAGAATGTGATGTATAAGGTGAAGGCTTTTTTTGGATTGCTGAAAGAGGAAGACGATACGTACGACTCCATCGATGTTGATGAAAAAGACACCGATCTACATGACAAAAAACACTAACAATCTACATCAGGCTTCCTTTAGAGATCCTTCCGGTTATATGTTCCATGATGGAGAGCAGCTGAGAAGACATATCAACCCTATTTATTTTCCGCAGTACCGGGCATTAACCGACAGTGGGTTTTTCAATGCACTTTTCAAGAAAGCGTTGCTAATTCCGCATACCGAAACCCATGTATCTGAAGACGGAATTGTTATCACTCCGGAAACCATCCCTTTCATCACGAACCCGTATGAGTGGAGTTTCAGTATGTACAAACATGCAGCGTTGCATACACTGAAGCTTCAGAAGTATGCACTCTCTAAAGGATTTATTCTGAAGGATGCTTCAGCATATAACGTTACTTTTCACAAAGGGAAACCCATTTTTATAGACACGCTTTCGTTTGATTTTTATGAAGAGAACACGCCTTGGCGTGCCTATAAGCAATTCATAACTCATTTTTTTGGACCCTTGGTGTTGGCAAAATACTACGGCACCGAGGTTTTTAAAATGATGCAGACCCATATAGATGGTATCCCTGTGTCCCTTATCGCTTCTTTGCTTCCCGGGAAGAGTAAATTGAGCTCTACTGTTTTCACCAACATCCACCTTTTAGCAAAGATGGAACGTAAGCACAGTGAAGACTACAAAGCAGAGACCAAGATAGCTTCCCTATCCAAGAAGTCGCAGGAGAATATTTTGGAGAGTCTTTTTGACTACATCAAGAAACTGGAAGTGAAAGAAGCTTCCGAATGGGGCGATTATTATACGAAGACAAATTACGATGCCATTGCCTTCGAGGCCAAGAAACAATTGATACGGGAATGGGTACTGCCGTTACAACCACAACGCCTAATTGACGTTGGAGGGAATGACGGCACTTTTGCAAGAACCATTACAGACACGGTGCCTCAGGTGATCGTGACCGATATTGACAGCAATGCCGTGGACCACAATTACAAGCAAGTACAGCGAAACAAAGAAGAGAACATGCTGCCTTTTGTTTGTGATGTATTGCAGCCGGCACCCGGTATTGGATTCAACAATACGGAGCGCGGTTCACTGTTAGAGCGGTTGAAGGATTTTCGGCCGGATGTGACCATGGCCCTGGCACTGATACACCATATCACCCTTTCCGGGAATGTCCCTTTTGAGAAATCGGCTGAATTCTTTGCCAAGTTCTCTACACACCTTATCGTAGAATTCCCCACTCGGGAAGATTCTTGGGTGGAGTCATTGCTGGTACGGAAGCGGGAATTTATCAATCATTTCGATTTCTATAACGAAAGCAATTTTGAAGCCGGATATGCGCGATACTTTCAGCTTGAGAAAAAAGAAGCCGTAGCCGGAACAAAGCGTATCTTGTATTTGTTTAAAGCAACGTAAATGGCGACAAGAAAGAAGCAGAACTTCTTACAAAAGTTTTTGACCGACTCCAGGGAATTCCCGGTACTGGCAGCCCTTGCTGCCGGTCTATATCCCGTCTTTTTCTACTTCACCAATAACTATACGCTTATTAATACCTGGGGACATGTTGGGTATTTTACACTTTTCTTTTTATTGGTACCTATTATTGGTTTTTGGTTAGCTCATAAGCTATCGAAGCGTTTTGTGCCGCTAAAATGGCAAAAATACCTCCTTCCTTTTTTGAATGTTTTTGTTTTTCTGTTTTTACTGAAAGTTTGCATCTATGCAGGATTACAAAAAAAAATGACACTAGGCATCTTTGTGATAGCTGCCTTGTTCTCATATTTTCTGTATAGGCATCTTAAAAAAGTTATGGTATTACAGTTGCTACTTGCTATCGTTGCTACATTTACCTTGGTCCCAACAGTTATCTCGCAGCTAAACTATTCGAAAGAATGGATGGAACAACCGGATGCCATCGAAGAGGCTATATTTACCAAGCGACCTAATGTGTATTTCATTCAACCGGATGGATATGCGAATTTTTCAGAGATTGATAAGGGATATTACAACATCGACAACAGCGAATTTGAATTGTATCTCCTTTCAAACGGTTTTAAGAACTATCCAAATTTCCGAAGCAATTATCCTTCTACCTTATCTTCAAATAGTGCCACGTTTGTCATGAAGCATCACTATTTTAACAGAGGCGTGAGTTTTAGTGAAGCGGTCAATGCCCGAAATGTGATCATTTCGAACAATGCCGTGCTCAATATTTTTAAGCAAAATGAGTATAAAACGCACTTTATAGCAGAAATGCCTTATTTGCTTTTAAATAGACCCGAGATAGGATATGATTACACAAACTTCAATTATAAGGATATTTCCTATATAGGCACAGGATTAGGCGTTCGACAGGATATTCACGAGCCGTTAACTAAAGCTTTACAGACGGATCAGGAAAAGCCGAAGTTCTTTTTTATTGAGATCTTTAATCCGGGTCATATTCATGGTCGTAAAGCCGATTCTAAAGGGGTGGAAGGCGAACGCGATTTATGGGAGGAAAGCTTGAAGAACGCAAACGGGATGCTTACGAAAACCATCGATATTATTTTGGACAAGGACCCGGAGGCATTGGTGATGATCATGGCAGATCACGGAGGATTTGTAGGTATGGAATATACCAACCAGATCTATTCAAAAACACAGGACAGAGACCTTATTTATTCTATTTTTACGAGTCAGTTATCCATTCATTGGCCAAACAATGATGTGCCTAAGTTCGATTCTCAATTGAAAACTCCTGTGAACCTTTTTAGATATTTGTTTTCCTATTTAACAGACAATGAGAATTACTTGAACTATTTACAGGAGGATGAAAGCTTTGTGATTATTAACGAAGGTGCACCAAAAGGGGTATATTCGTATATTGATTCAGAAGGAACAATTGTTTTTAAAAAAATATAACCTATTTACACGGTAGAGAAATATTCGGAACAAAAGAAACAAAACTGGGACGAATTTATTCGGTCGGCTAAAAATGCCACGTTCTTGTTTGAACGCGATTTTATGGACTACCACAAAGATCGGTTCACGGATTTTTCGTTGATGGTCTATAAGAATGACTCCCTGTTTGCCGTTCTGCCGGCCAATATCGTCGGGGATGTCGTTTATTCTCATCAGGGCCTAACGTACGGTAGCTTTGTCCTTCAGGAGAATGCAAAATTATTGGATGCCTTTGAAGCATTCAAAGTGCTCTTAGGCTTTCTTTATTCTGAAGGCGTGCACTATCTGGATATGCGTGTCATCCCATCCTTCTATAATTCGATGCCTTCAGACGAACTTACGTATTTTATGTTTCGGTTGAATGCGACACTGTTAAAAAGAGATGCACTAATGGTGATCGATTACCGAAATAAAGTAAAATTTCAGAAAAACAGAAGGGAAGGGATCAATAAGGCGGTGAGAAACGGGCTTACGGTTTCGGTAGACACTAATTTTGAAGGATTCTGGAATGAGATTCTCATTCCTAACTTACATGACAAATACAACGTGACTCCTGTTCACACACTCGAAGAGATGCAATTATTGGCCAAGAGCTTTCCTCAACACATTCAGCAGGTAAATGTGTATAAAGGAGCAAAGATCGTTGCAGGAACTACGGTATTTTTAACGAAAACTACCATCCATCCCCAATACGTTTCAGCAAATACAGATAAAAATGCTTTCGGAAGTTTAGACCTCTTGTATGATTTCATAGTGAATACATTTAGGGATGATAAATGGTATTTTGATTTTAATACCTCGAGTGAAGAAAATGGAGCGCTCTTAAACAGCGGCTTGTTGTTTTGGAAAGAAAGCTGTGGAGCACGTACATTTACGGCCGATAATTACGTTTTGGATGTCACAAGCGCAAAAGATCTAACACTTCCCATACTATGATCCCATTTTTAGACCTCCATAAGATCAATGCTCGGTTTCACAAGGACTTCAACCAAAAGTTTCACGATTTCTTGGCATCGGGACACTATATTCTCGGCAAGGAACTCGAAGCTTTTGAAAAGGAATTTGCTGCATACTGCGGCGCTCAGTATTGTATTGGTGTAGGCAATGGTCTGGAAGCGCTTCGATTAATTTTGGAAGGATACAAGCAGTTGGGTGCACTAAAGAAGGGAGATGAGATATTAGTGGCTTCCAATACATACATTGCTACCATTTTGGCGATCTATCAGGCGGAATTAAAGCCGGTGTTGGTAGAAGCCGAACCACAACTGTTCAATTTTAACATGGAGCGATTGCAAGCATCTGTTTCTAACAAGACGCGAGGAATTATGCCTGTACACCTCTATGGACAGTTGGCCCCTATGCGCGAAATAAATAGTCTGGCTAAACAATACGACCTGTTGGTCATAGAAGATGCGGCGCAGGCTCATGGAGCAAAAAACAAGGAGGGAATTCTCGCCGGAAATTTGGGAGATGCCGCGGGTTTTAGCTTTTATCCTACCAAGAATTTAGGGGCACTTGGGGACGGAGGTGCCGTAACAACCAATGATGAAGCATTGGCAGTCGTACTAAAAAAGCTTCGGAATTACGGGGCGTCTTCTAAATATGTCAACGAGGTGAAGGGTTTTAATTCGCGATTGGACGAAATGCAGGCCGTGTTCCTAGGCTGCAAACTTCCTGATTTGCAACAGGATAATGAACGAAGACGCGGTATTGCGAACCGGTATCTTTCCGAAGTGAAAAATAAAAAGATTCATTTGCCGTACTATAGTGGAACAGAAGATCATATATTTCACCTTTTTGTTGTGAGGGTAGCGAATAGGGAAGATTTTATGCAGTATATGAAAGCGCAGCAGATCGGGACACTTATACATTATCCGATTCCTCCGCATCATCAAAAAGCCCTCCAAGAATTTTCGAACTGTTCCTTCCCCGTGACCGAACAGATTCATCGCGAAGTGGTAAGTATTCCTATGAGTCCTGTTTTGACTCACGACGAAGTAACCAAAGTAATTTCGGCTTTAAACTCCTATTAATTGAGAATTCCCGCCTTTATACGTGATAACCTGCTTTTGAAGATCACATCTTTGAATTCCCTGGTTATTGGAATTCGACTGGTCGTCTCTTTTTTTATCCAACGCCTCTTGGCAATTTTGGTAGGGGAGGAAGGTATCTCGAAAATAGGACAACTACGAAATTTGACGCAACTGCTAACCTCCCTTGCCTCTTTCGGTATTTTTAGCGGGGTAGTAAAATATGTGGCAGAATATAAAGAAGATAGTGAGCAGTTGCAAAAATTGTTTTCTACCTCATTATTGTTTGTCCTGATTGGGACCGTTGTGACCGCACTGCTCCTCTTTTTCGGTGCAAATCCCATAAGTGAGCGCCTTTTTACTTCAACAGACTATGCCTACCTTATTAAAATACTGGCGGTGTTAGTACCTGTAATAAGCATTCACAGGATATTTACAGGGGTTGTGAACGGATTGTCCATGTATAAGAAGTATGCTAAGATCGATCTTTTTGGCTACTTAGCTAGCGCGGTCTTAATGATCTTTTTTTTGTATGAATACAATATCGATGGTGCCCTTCTTGCCATCGCCCTTACGCCGTTAATTCAGCTAACGGTATTGCTTGTAATCTTTACAAAAACCTTAAAAGAGTACATTCAATTCTCGAAGCTTCGCATCATGACCTCCTTTGGGAAAGGCTTATTGGCATTTTCGCTCATGTCTTTCTTTTCTTCTGTTCTGTTGAATTATGTGGAGTTGGACATTCGTACTATGATTATGACAAGGATCACGGAGGCCGATGCCGGTATTTGGACCGCCATGACCTTCATTTCAAAGAACTATATGGTATTCTCAGGGGGTCTGTTTACCTTGTATGTGCTTCCCAAATTTGCCAGCATCACAACCGAAAAAGCTTTTAAGCACGAATTGATAACTATCTATAAAACACTTTTGCCGCTTTTTGGGATAGGAATGGTCGTTATCTACCTGCTTCGGGATTACATTATTCTGTTGATCTACCCGGATTTTACCGAAATGGCACCGCTATTCAAATGGCAATTACTAGGGGATTTCTTACGATTGGCATCCTTGGTGCTCCTGCATCAATTCTTAGCAAAGAAATTGGTGAGGAGCTTTATTTTTTCTGAATTGATTTCCTTGGGGCTTTTTTATGGATTATCCTACTATCTTGTGGATATTTATGGTGTGGAAGGCGTTGTTATGGCACACTTTCTTCGGTATATTGTCTACCTTATGGTAGTGTTGTTCTTAGTATTGCGCTACTTTAAGAAACAGAAACGAAATACCACAAATCCTTCAGATGCTTGATCCTAAAACATCATACCGTCAAGTGTTAAAAGCCACCTCCTTGTTCGGAGGCGTACAGGTCTTTTCCATCGTGATCGCCGTTATTCGTTCTAAGGCTATCGCGTTGCTTATTGGACCTACCGGGATGGGAATTGCCAGTTTGTTGAATTCTACATTACACTTTGTAAACGGACTCACCAATGCCGGTTTGGGGCAAAGCGCCGTAAAGGATATTTCATTTGTGGACGGCGATAATGACCTTCAGAAGACATTTAGAACCATTAGAATACTGCGAAGACTGGTTTGGTTTACGGGTGTCATAGGCGCATTGCTTATGATTATAACAGCCCCATTCCTAAGTGAGTTTGCTTTTGGAAATAGTGGATATACCTATGCTTTTGTGTGGTTGTCTCTTGCTCTTTTGTTTAATCAACTTACCACCGCCGAACTAGCAGTATTACAAGGTCTGAGAAAACTGCAACGCTTGGCCAAAGCAAATCTCATCGGTAATTTCTTGGGGTTGGTTATCACGCTGCCGCTCTATTACTATTTCAGACTAGATGCCATTGTACCGGCGATCATCATAGCTGCTTTAATAAGTTTATTGTTTACCGTCTATTTTTCACGAAAGGAAGGTGTTAAAGAAGGAAAACTCACTTCTAAAGAAGCCTTTTTAGAAGGTAAGGAGATGATACGCTTAGGAGTTATGTTGAGCCTTAGCAATATGATCACGCTTGGGGTTGCGTATCTTGTACAGGTCTATATCAATAGCGAGGGAGGTATTGATGAAGTGGGTCTTTATAATGCCGGTTATGTGATCCTTAATTCGTATGTAGGATTAATATTTACAGCCATGGCAACCGATTATTATCCGCGTTTGGCTGCAATAAGCGACAAAATTGACGCGGTACAAAAGACGGTATTTGAACAGGCCTTTATTGCGATTTTGATCATAACCCCCATCATCGTTGTTTTTCTCACACTGGCACCCTACATAATAGTGTTGTTATACTCAAAGGCATTCACCCCCATTGTGGCTTTTGTGAGTTGGGGAATTTTAGGTATGATCTTTAAAGCAGTATCGTTTTCTATGGGTTATGTGATCATTGCCAAAGGTGACTCGAAACTATTTATCAAGACAAGCGTAGCTTTTAATACATTTTTACTCTTGGGGAATATACTGGGATACTATTACGGAGGATTGGAAGGTTTGGGTATAAGCTTTTTAATTTACTATATATTTCATTTTGTACTTGTAAGAGTCATTATAAAGTACAGATACAATTTTTATTTTGATAGGAGCTTTTACCCTATATTTATCGTATGCATTGCGTTATGTATAGCTGCTTTCTTTTTAACATTTATAGAATATCCCTTAATAAAATATGCTCTAATGTCGTTAGTCATTGTACTAGCAACAGTGTTTTCTTATATTCAGTTAGATAAAAAACTGGACATTAAAGAACTGTTTTCTAAATTTCTGAAACGAAAAAAATGATAGGATCGATAAGGAAAATATATAAGAAGTATAAAAAAAGGCTACACCTGTATTGGTCTATAAACTGGTATAAAACCTTATACTTCAATATGAAGATGTTTCCTTGGAAAACCGCAAAAAAGCTACCGGTTATCTTCTACGGGCCCATAAAATTTACCAACCTAAAAGGTGTAGTAAGAATTGATGCGCCTATTGAAAGAGGAATGATAGGATTCGGGCAATCCTTTGAATTTCCTACAACGCGCAAAGGCACTGCAGAACTTTCTTTACAAGGTACGTGGGTGTTCAAGGGGCATGCGCATTTTGGCAAGGATTGCACGGTATTGATACGGGAAGGAGCCTATTGCGAATTTGGTCATATGGGGTGTCTGGCGACGAATGTAAAAATGATGTGTACAGAAAAAATCGTTCTTGGTGATTGGGCAGGAATTGGATTTGAATCTCAAATTATGGATACTACTGCACATCCAATGATGAATACCGAGACGGGTGAATACTATCCCATGAGCGGCCCGATTACGATTGGGAATTATAATTCCTTTTCTAACAGGATCACGATAATGCCTCATACAAAAACGCCGGACCACTGTGTCATCGCGTCTAACTCTTTGTGCAACAAAGATTACACATCATTGGGCAACTATATTTTATTGGGGGGAATTCCGGCCAAACTTATTAAAACCAATTATGCGCGTGATTGGGAGGGAGAAAAAGAAACGCTGCTCGATATAAAGATGCTTTGGAGAAAAAAAAGCAGATCAAACGAGCACGCTAACGAAGCTTTCTAATGGGAGTACCGGCATAGACTCCTTTCTCGTCAACATTTTTATTTACAAAACTCAAGGCGCCAACGGTGAGATCACTTCCAATGATAATACCACCCGCTATTTTGGTGCCTGCACCTATGTATGTGTTATTGCCAATGATCGTCCCGTGCACTGTTACACGTTTATGTGTAGAACCCAATGTAATCACGTTAGGACCCAAAAAACAATTTTCTTTTAAAAGTACATTGGAGGTAAGTATGGTGCCGTATTTAATGGTAACGTTATCCTCTACTAAACAACCGCTTCCCATGCGTATCCTGCCTTGTACCGTTACATGTCTTCGTATGTCACAACCGGCATCAATTTCGCAGTAACTACCAATAACTGTATTATCTCCAATCTTAACACCTTTGTGCAAAATAGTATAATTCGCGATCGAAACATTATTTCCAACTTCCACGCCTTCTTCAATGACGCAAAAGTGACCTATCTTAAAATTTTCACCATTTTTGAAATCTGATGAAATAATATTTGTATTCATACTAAAATCCGAATTTAAAGAGTCTCAGGCTTCTTTCGATCTCCAATTGGGAATTCTTACCCTCAGCAAATCTACATAGAGTTAAAGGATTTGTTATTTTATTTTTTGTCTTTTTTAAAGTATATGATGTTCTTTAAAAAGAGAAATGTACGCTATCCTTTAGGTGTGACTTCATTTTTCCAAATGGCAACAAACCTTTTGGAAATAGTTTTATAATCATGTTCTCTCTCAATAAACAAACGAGCATTGTTGCCAATTTCCTTGATCTTGTTCTTGTTATTTAATAAATAGATTACTTTACTTACAATGGCTTCTGCATCAGGCAACGCATTGATGCAAACCTCATCTTCCTGAAGATTATATTTGGTTAAGAATTCATCTTCTGCCCCGGTAAACACCACTTTCCCCTTAGCCATGGCTTCCAGGGCATTGTATCCTTGATCCATACTCAGTACTTGGTCAAAGACAATATGGGCTTTATTGTAAGTGTTTATATAAACATTGTAAGGTAAATTCTCGGCGATGGAAATTTGAATCTCATCCCCATAGTTCTGTTCAAGAATTGCTATTGCTTCTTCGAAATATTTAATTCCTTTGGTGTGATAATTCTTTCGATTGATCCCTAAAAAGATAATGATTTTTTCATGGATTTCCGGTTCAATCGGGGTGATAGTATCTGTATTGATAGGGTTGGGAATAAGCCCTAAATAATTGGGATGGTCCTTCAGCGGGATGTGGTAATCCAGATCGGAAGCGATCACGCCTTCTATATGTTTAAACACACATTCGTGAAGCTGTTGAAAGGATGGTGTCACATATTTCAAGACATATTCATATACTTGCGCCGGAACTTCGTTTGAAAGATACTCCTTTAGAATCGAATACTTGTTTGTGTTTTTCAAAAGATACTGTACCTGAAGGTAATCGTTTCCGCAGGAGAGTAAAAAAAGTGAATTATTATGCGCTTTCAAGAAGCGAATCATCACTATTTCGTGGCGTGGCATCGCATCGAACGGACTCTCATTGATAAGCTGTACAACGTCAAAACCTTTTAGTCTTTCTTTATTTTTGAAGAACTGGTATTTTACACTCAACGAGGTAATATCGGTCCCGAAAATACGGTAGATTCCTATCTTCATCTTTCGCAGTAACCCGGTGTTGAACGGGCGCTTTAATAGAATGTCTGATGGGTATCCCTTAAAATGATCTCCTGTAGAAATAAGGGTTACCTCGTGACCTAACGCAAGCAAACCTTCCTTTAATGAATTATGAAGGCGACTGTATTCACCTACTAAGAGTATCTTCATTTTTAGGTATATTTGATCTTATTAACCGCATCAAAAATACCATTTCTTAATGACGCAGCACCCCCCTCAACGCAAATTTAAAGTGTGTCTCGTTTCCATATCCTTGGCGGGAGGGGGTGCAGAACGATCTTGTGCCATGCTTTCTGAAATGCTTTCTGAATATGGACACGACGTTCACATTGCGATCTTGAACAATGCAATAGACTATCCGTACAACGGAAAGCTTTTCAATTTAGGCCTCTTTAAGAATACGAAGGAGACTACGCTTAGAAGATTTTTACGTATACGAAGATTACGGCGTTACCTGCGTAAAGAGCGTTTCGACCTAATTATAGATCACAGGGGAAAGAACGATTACCGTAGGGAGGTCTTTTATACTAAATATGTGTATAAAGGTGAAAGACTGTGCTATGTAGTACATAGTGCCAATCCCAATTTGTACCTTACCGAATACCCGGGAAAAGCGGCAGAGATTTACAATCGTAATTTGTTGACCGTCGGTGTTTCTTCGACCATTTGCAAACATATTACTAAAGTTTATAACATCCGAAATTGTAAGGTTATCCACAATGCATTCGATCCCGATTGGAATGCTGCTCTTGACAAACTTCCGACTATCCTTCAAGACAAGAAATACCTGCTTAGCTATGGACGTATTGAAGATTCGGTGAAGGATTTCTCGCTTTTAATAGAGGCATTTTCCCTTTCTGAAGCATACAAAAAGGACTGGTATTTAGTGATTATGGGTGATGGTCGGGATAAAGAAATGCTACAACAAAAGGCAGTGGAAATGAAGGGGGGTTCACACATAGTATTCTTACCATTTACCAAAGTTCCTTTTACGTTTATTAAGCATGCCCATGCGGTTACCCTTACTAGTAAATTTGAGGGTTTTCCAATGGTTTTGGTAGAATCACTTAGTGTTGGTGTTCCGGTAATTGCTCTGGATATTATGTCCGGCCCTTCAGAAATTGTGCGCCATGAAGAAAACGGTTTGCTCGTGCCAAAAAGAGAGACGGCTTTATTTGCACAGGCAATTTCTCGAATGTGCTTCGATGAATCATTATATTTGCATTGTAAATCCCGGGCAAAGGAAACGGTTCAAGCTTTTTCAAAAGACCAAATTGCGGCTAAATGGGACCAACTATTACAAGATGAATTATAAAAGCGTCCATGACATCACTTTACTAAATATACCCAAGATCATCGATCCGGAAGGCCGTGGAAATCTATCGGTCATCGAAAAGGACGTGCTTCCCTATGCTATTAAACGAGTATACTATCTGTACGACGTTCCCAGCGGTTCGACCCGTGGCGGACATGCGCACAAGGAGCAATTGGAGTTTTTGATTCCTATTAGTGGCAGTTTTGACGTGATCTTGGATGACGGGTCCCATAAAAAAACATTTACGCTTAACCAGCCTTATAAGGGGCTTCTTATTCCAAAAGGTATATGGCGGGAATTACAAAACTTCTCCTCTGGAGCTATTTGCCTGGTAATCTCTTCTGGTGAATTTTTAGAATCAGACTATATTCGTTCGTACGATTCTTTTCAGCTATTTAAAGGAAGTCAATCGAAGTCCTAGACCTTCTGCAAAAGCTTTACTCTTTATCAGCAAACGCAACATGGTTTTAGGCTGTTTCAGTAAATAGCGCTGACGTGCCGTAAGGTTATTACTGTTTAATCCTTCAACATATTTTTTAAAGGACAACTCGTCACCGGCCAATCTGTGCTGGATGGCAAAACTGTATCTGTTCAAGTCGAGATACCTTTTCAGATAGGGATCTTGTGCTGCTTTATCTTCATAGACAGCCGGATCCATATAATTTCTAGTGCGTGTGGGAAGATTCGAAATACGGTTGCTCCCGTCCAAATTATGACGCGCCGTAATTTTTGTTGAAAAGACCAAAGGCGATCGTAAAGCTGCCCGTATCCATAAATCGGTATCTTCGCCGGCACCGTGTGTGATTGTTGGGTCGAATCCATTCAGTTCCTCAAAAAAGGTTTTTTTGAAGCAAACAGCAGAAGTCCATGCCAACGCGTCTATTAAACTGTATTTGAAATAATTGTCAACAGGCCCTTGCCATTTTAGAGAAGGGTCCAAGATAGGAGAGATCATAGGGGTGATCAAAGTGCGATTGTGTTTTTTCTCATAAGCGGTGGCATACCAAAGCGCCTGAGGAAAATCTTCTATCAAACTGTTTAAGTTCTCGAGATGATTGGGATGCCAATAGTCGTCGGCATCCAGAAAAGCGATATGTGCCGCGCTGGCTTTTTCAACACCAAAGTTGCGGGTGCGTGCAACTCCTTCGTTGGCTTTACTGAAATATCGAATCCGCGAATCTTTATAGCCGGTAACAATGGCCTCACTGCCATCGGTAGATCCGTCGTTTACAAGTAGCAGTTCAAAATCTGGTTCACTTTGTAAAAAAACACTCCGAAGCGTTTTTTCTATATCACGCTCTTTATTATATAATGGTATGATGACTGAGAACTTAGGCACGATATCTCGATTTTAGATCAATATAATGGTGTAGTCGATAAAGGTCGAACCAAAACAGGTTAGGGTTGACCGAATTGAAATTGGCAACCATTTTTTCTGAAAAAAAAGAAATACTCTTCTGAAATACGGACACCAACCCCCATCTCTTTAGGGTAAGATAGCTTTTTTGAAGGGCTCGATTGTTATTTTTTAATGATCCTTTTTCTTCCAACGATACAGTGGTTTCTAAAGCTTGCAGCGCTTTTGTTAAAAAGACACTATTCACTTCCAAGCCAAGATGATATACCGGATTGTCAATATGAGTTACAGGGATATCATGCTCTTTTAACAATTGTTTGAAAAGAAGATCCATACCATACGATTGCTCTTGCAGTAGTCTATTCACTGAAATAAATACATCTTTCGCAACCAAAAAGCACCCCGAATTTACTGTTTCGTATGGGTTTTCTTTACGCGCCTTAACCGAAAGGCTTTCGCGTGCATGTCCATATTTCCAGCGAAGCATTTTTTGGGGTTCCGGTGCTTCTTCGGTATATGCAATTCCGCCAAAAACTATCCCATGGGCAGGCGTATGCTCAAGATAGGTATTTATAAAATCAGGTCGTTGCGGCATCACATCGGCATCCAAGAATAGGAGCGTATCATACTTGGCTTTTTCTGCCAATAATTGGCGTACGGCTGTACGCCCAAGATTGGATTCAAGTACTATGTATTTTGAGAAAGGTAACGAGGCGATTTCCTTATTTTGAATGCTAGGAAAGGGAGAAGCATCGTCCATAACGAGTATCTCATAAGATACCTCGGTGTCTGCCACTTGTGAGCCCAGCATGGACACCAAAGGATAACAATTGTAATTATATGTAGGGATTACTATAGAAATCATATGCGATCGCGCTAATTTACAATTTATAGACTAACAGTATATAGTTTTTGAAAATTAAGTACCTTGGACTCTAATAATCTATTTGATAAAAAAATGTCGTGTAACCGCTTATTATTCATAGTATGCATTCTGTTCTGTACTGCGAAAACAATGGAGGCACAAGAAACTTCATGGTTTTACATAGTTGCCAAGGATTCACTTACTTCGCCGGAGATGGTCAAGCAAAAGGACGAATTGCGATATAAGGGTAACGATGCTAAATTATCTGGAATCTTTAATGAATTCACTATTTCAACCTTTAAAAAAACTGCCAGGAACGCAAATTCTTTGAATAGAAATCGCACATTCTTTGTAATCGCTGAACCGGAAGGATTGTTAGATAGTCTACTGCTGCATGCTTCTCACCTGTTCGAGGATGGTAAAAGTATTCCAATTGAAGATCGTAAGATCTTTGAGCCAAATGATTACGGACTTACGAGCACTATAGCCCAGAATAAGGGGTTGCCGGTGCTCTTGGACTATTTAGATTTTTTGGGACTGCCACAAGCGTGGTACTATACAACAGGCTCTCGAAAAACAGTCATTGGAATTTCAGACGCTACTGTCGATACGACCAACGCAGAATTCAAAGGGAAGGTAAAAGTCTTTCGGACTTCCATGCCTGTTAACGGACATGGTACCGGAGTGTCTTCCATAGCAGCAGGACAAGGGGATAATGCCTATGGTGTCCCTGGGGTTTGTTACGACTGTAGTATCTACGCTACCAATTATGGGGACTTCAGAAATTTTGGAGAATTAGAAGAACTTTCAAATGCAGGAGCACGTGTCATTAATTGCAGTTGGGCGGGTTCTTATTATTCTGAAAACGGAGAGCAAACAATTAAGCGCATGTTCGAAAATGGAACAATTATCGTTGCAGGTGCAGGTAACAGGGATTTTTCCAAGACGAAAGGTGTGAAATTGTATTACCCTGCCTCGTATGAGCATGTAATATCGGTTTCTTCCGTTATGTATAAACATGCAACTCCAAAAGATAATATTAAGTATGAAAAAAATGGCAACCCTTATGCCGAGAATATTCGGGGGTACCTTGGTCGCACCTTAGGGTTTAAAAATAAACAGCAATTTGAAGACCCAATTATTTATGATCTTGGTGTTGCAACCTTAAATGCCGAAGTAGACCTCTTAGCACCAACCATGGGGGTATTCCGACTACCAAAGTATGCCTATGAAGGTGTCATAGAATACGTTGGTTCTGAAGCGACTTCAACAGCAACGCCATTTGTCTCGGGCACTATTGGATTGATGTTGTCTTTAAATCCTTGTTTGCCCGTTGAAGAAATTGAACCTATTTTGAAATTATCATCCACCAATATTGATCATATTGAAGCCAACAAGCGATTTAAGGGATTGTATGGAGCCGGGATCCTTAACACGGGTAAAGCGATAAAATTACTGTACGATCTCTATACTGAAGATGCTATTGCCGTGATCAGCGACCAGCATTTCTCACGATGGAAATTTCAGGTAAGGGCGTTCTCAGAAGCCGTACACATCCAAAAACAGTCCTTCACCGAAAGTGCGCAGCTTAGACTTACAGCAAAGAATAGGATAGTAGTTGGAACAAATACAGTCTTACGACCCAATAAGGAAGGGAATATCCAATTAAAGATCGACCATTCACTTGAAAAAGAATGCGATCTTGAGCTTCGGGAAGACTAGGCTATACTGTCTTTTGAACCACTTCGAAGATCTGACTTTCGTCGCATTTTAAGGTTTTTGAGGGATACTTTAATAGCAATGCGTAGTCGTGTGTCGCCATTAAGATCGTATTGCCGTTCTTGTTGATCTCCTGTAACACTTCCATGACCTCCACACTGGTCTGTGGGTCTAAATTTCCGGTAGGTTCGTCTGCCAAAATTAGCTCCGGGTCGTTCAATAAGGCTCTTGCAATAGCCACCCTTTGTTGTTCACCGCCCGATAATTGATATGGAAATTTGAACGCTTTTGTTTTCATTCCTACTTTGTCCAAAACGTCATTGATCCTAGTCTCCATGGCTACCTTGTCCTTCCAACCTGTAGCCGTTAGTACGAACCATAGATTGTCCCGTACAGTGCGATCGTTCAGGAGCTTGAAATCTTGAAAAACAACGCCCAACTTTCTTCTTAAAAAAGGAATGTCCTTTTCCTTTAAGCTGGGTAAATCGTATCCCACAATGGCACCTTCTCCTTTTTGTAAAGGAAGATCGCCATAGAGGGTTTTCATAAAGCTACTTTTTCCCGTTCCTGTTTTACCAATAAGGTATACAAATTCTCCTTTTTCAACGGTTACATTTACATCAGAAAGTATAAGATTCTCTCTTTGGAAGATCGAGGCGTCCTTTAAGAACAATACAGGTTGCGACATAGCGGAATTTTTTAGCAAAAATATCTAAATAAATTTAGTTACGAATGCTGGAAAGTTTTTCTTTTAATTCGTCGATTTCTTTTTGTTGTTCCAAGGTGTAAAGTGTAAGCTCTTCTAGTTTCTGAAGCAACAATAGATTCATTTCCTTCAGCGACATTCCGTTTTTTTCCATCTCTTCGGCACTGGGCACTCCCGGAAGATGGTGATTTACTTCTATGTATTTGGCAATTTCCTGCAAGGAAGGAAAAGTATAGTCGGGAGCCAACAGAGAAATTCCGTTAAAATAGGCTTCAAAAACATAATCAGGCGCAACAGCGCCATCAAGATCTACCAGTACTTCTTGAGTGTGGATCTTTCCTTTTACCGTGAGAAGTTCATCCGGTGTCTCAGTCCCTATACCAATTTTCCCGTTTTTTTCGGTAAGGTTATTAAACGGATTGCGTTGTGCAAATAGTACTGTGCTCAAAAGTAGAAGGCCGATAAGTAGTATATTTTTCATGAAGTGAACTTTTGAAAGATCGATAGTGGTTTAAAAGTACTGCTTTTTTAGGAAAGTGAGATCTCCTTCTTATAAAACATACTTATCACAAAATTGTTGCGTTATTAACACAATTGTAAGGTGCCCAAGAAGTCTCTGTGAAAAAATAAATGGTGCAACGATACTCATTTTTTTTCTTTGGCTCTATTGTTGATTTAAATGTTAAAAACTTGAACAGACCTTCTTTGCTGCAAAGTGCGAAGATGTATCTTTACAGAAGCAAAAAAAACATACTAATATGCTGAAAAACCTCATAATCCCAACACTTTTCCTACTTACGACCTTAACTTTTCAAGCACAACAAACCGCGGTTTTCACCAACGAGTTGGTCGATTTCAACAAGGCGGTAGAACTGTACAATAACAATCAGTTTTTAGCTGCGCAAAGCCTCTTTTCTAAGGTGAAGGCTTCGGCACAGGACGAAACTATTGAAGGCGACTGTGCTTACTATATTGCCAATTGTGCCGTACGGCTCAATCAACAAGATGCAGATGCATTAATGGAGGAGTTTGTGGAGGAATATCCAACCAGTATTAAACGTAACGATGCCTATATCAATGTGGCCAATTATTATTTTGAGAACGGAAAATACTCGTATGCCCGAAAATGGTACGATAAAGTAGACGAAGCCGGCGTTCCCAGAAGCGAACGCGATAAGTTCTACTTTAATAATGGCTATGCATACTTTCAGAATAAAAGGTACAGCGAAGCCAAGAAATATTTCAACAGAGTAAGCACTTCCGAAAAATACGGAGCACAGGCCAAATACTATTTGGGTTTTATTGCCTACGAAGGGGACGATTACGAAGAGGCAAATGAACTTTTTGAAGAGGTTAAGGATGAAGAGCGCTATGCCGAGGGCTTATCGTATTATCAAGCCGATATGAACTTTAAACTCGGGAAGTTTCAAAAGGCTATTGACATGGGCAAGGAACAATACGATAATTCAAATCCGCAGGAGAAGAGTGAGCTTTCTAAGATCATTGGGGAGAGTTATTTCAATCTCGAACAGTATGCAGAGGCGATTCCATACTTAAAAGAATACAAAGGGAAACGCGGCAAGTGGAATAATACAGATTACTACCAGTTAGGCTACGCCTATTATAAACAAGGAGACTATCAAAATGCCATTAACGAATTCAACAAGATCATTGATGGGAAGAATGCGGTAGCTCAGAACGCATATTACCACTTGGCGGAAAGTTATTTGAAGCTTGGTCAGAAACAGCAGGCTCTCAATGCATTTAAAAATGCTTCAGAGATGGACTATTCTGAAGAGATCCGTGAAGATGCTTGGCTCAATTACGCGAAATTGAGCTATGAAATAGGAAATAGTTATAAAAGTGCCCCACAAGTGCTTCTTTCCTTTATAGAGACATATCCCAACAATAAGAACAACGAAGAACTCAAGGACCTGCTTATCAATTCTTACATTACATCAAGAAACTACAAGGCCGCCATGGAACTGCTGGAGAACAATAAGTCGTTCGAAAATAAAGTAGCCTATCAAAAGGTGGCGTTCTTCCGTGGTACTGAGTTGTACAACGAAGGGAACTATACCGAAGCTAAAAATTTCTTTAACCTCTCATTAAATGAACCTCGCGATCCCATATATACTGCGAAAGCTACGTTTTGGAATGCCGAGAGCGACTACCAACTTACTAATTTTGAAGAAGCGCTCATAGGTTATAAACAATTTATGCAATTACCAAGTGCGTCCCGTACTTCAGAAATGCAGCACAGCAAATACAACCTTGCGTATGCCAATTTCAAACTCAAACAGTATCCCGAAGCGATCACCAATTTTAAAGACTATGTTGCATCGTCTACCGCCGAAGGTGCCCGGAAGAAGGATGCTTTCCTGCGTTTGGGGGATAGCTACTTTGTGACAAGCCAGTACTGGCCGGCGATGGAGAATTACAATGAAGCGATTCGTTTGGGGACCGCAGACGAGGACTATGCGGCCTTTCAAAAGGCGATTAGTTTTGGTTTTGTGGATCGCACCCAAAGCAAGATCGACGGACTTCAGGAATTTGTTGTCAAGTACCCTCGCTCGGTGTATCGGGATGATGCTTTGTACGAGTTGGGTAATACCTATGTGGCACAGGAAAATACTAACGATGCCATCGCTGCATACGACAAACTTATTCAGGAGCTGCCAAAGAGTAGTTTTGTGGCACGCGCACTGCTTAAAAAAGCATTGATATTCGACAATACGGGGAAGAGTAATGAGGCGCTGGCCTTATTTAAACGAGTTGCAAAGGAGTATCCTTCCACGCCCGAAGCACTGCAGGCTGTTGCCTCTGCGAAAATTATTTATATCGATCAAGGGAAGGTGGACGCTTATGCGGCGTGGGTAAGCACCTTAGACTTTGTGGAGATCGAAGATGCCGAGGTCGACGACGCTACCTATCTGGCAGCAGAACAACCATACCTGGAGAACAAACCCAAAGTGGCTATAACACGATTTGAAGGGTATTTGGATCAGTTCCCCAATGGCCGACATGCTCTGCAGGCTCATTTTTATCTGGGTCAGTTGTATTTTGCTGAAAATGCTTCGGAAAAGGCGATCTCACATTACGCCTTTGTCGTTGGGAAGGAGCGAAGCGAATTTACAGAACAGGCGTTGGCACGTATTTCTGAAGCCTATCTCGCGAAGAAGGACTATGAAAATGCCATAACGTATCTCAAGCGTTTAGAGGTGGAAGCAGATTTTCCGCAGAATATCATCTTTGCTCAAACCAATAGCATGAAGGCCAGCTACGAACTGAAACAATACGCCGAAGCGGTGACGTATGCTGAAAAAGTGCTTCAGAATGCAAAGATCGATAACGCCATTAAAAGTGATGCACAAGTTATTATTGCCCGTGCAGCCATGAAGACCAATAACGAAGCCAAAGCACGTGCTGCCTATGCCGAAGTGGCTAAGATCGCTACCGGCCAATTGGCGGCCGAAGCGCTGTACCACGATGCTTATTTTAAGAATAAGGATGGAATGTTCGAGGCTTCAAATACGGCAGTTCAAAAACTTGCCAAAGAATATAGCGGTTACAAGTATTTTGGTGCAAAGGGGCTCGTGCTTATGGCCAAGAACTTCTACGCATTGGACGATGCATATCAGGCGACTTATATTTTGGAGAGCGTCATCAAGAATTTTGCAGAATTTACCGACGTGGTCGAGGAGGCCAAAGCCGAGTTGACCGTGATAAAAGCGGCCGAGGCCAAGACCAACGCATCGGTTGAAACCAACGGAAACTAAGCCCATTTCACTAACAACATACCTATTCACATGTCAAAGAAACGCATAGCCTCACATCTTTTATTGCTACTTATAATCTTCCCGGTCCTGTTATTCGCACAAGAGGACAATTTGGGAACCGAAGTAGTGAACATCGTAAAACCTTATACGCCCACAATTTCAGATGCTTTCAAAGTAAAGGAGACCCCCGTTCTAAACGACTCTGTTACAACACAGAAGAAGGAAGTCGTCTACACGATTTTTTCCGTTCCGGTAGCATCTACCTTTACACCGGCTAAAGGGAAGGCTACAACGGTTGAAAAAGCAAAGCCCATCAAATTATATGATAATTATGCCACTTTGGGATTTGGTAACTACACCAGCATCCTTGGTGAATTGTACAGTAATTTTGAAATAAGCAGGACCGATAACGCCGGCTTCTTTTTCAGACATAATTCTTCACAAGGCGATATCGATGGCGTTCGTTTGGAGAACAAATACTACGACACCCGTTTGGATGGCCATTATACCAGCAGACAACGTGATGCTTCTTATACGTTGGAAGCCGGATTGCAACATCAGCTCTTCAATTGGTACGGACTCCCGGAAAGTTTTGATACCGCTCCCGACGAATTCATTGCCGCATTCGATCCACAACAGACGTATTTTAATGGCTATGTTGGTGGAAACATAAGTTTAGATGAATCTATGTTTGAAGGACTTTCTGCTAAAATCCGATATTTGGGTGATGCCTATGGTTCTTCTGAATTCAATCTAAGAGCGCAACCGGAATTTTCTTTTCCCCTCACCGATTTCACTCTTACTGTTGAGGGTGATGTGGATTACCTATCGGGTAGCTTCGAACGTAATTATTTTGCTGAAATGCCAATTAAATACAGTTTCCTCAATGCGGGAATAGCGCCTTCTTTGGTGTATGTTGATACCGATCTTACGCTATCATTAGGTGTTGCAGCCTATGCAAGCTTGGATACCGAGAACAGTGATACTAACTTTTCCATTGCTCCTAGAATCAATGTATCCTACAGATTGGTCGATGAATTGCTTATTGCGTATGGAGGGGCCGAAGGTGGTTTGCAACAAAACAGCTACTACTTGTTTAAAGAACAAAACCCGTTTGTCTCTCCAACCTTGCAAGTGATGCCTACACAGCAACTTTACAATGCTTTTGGAGGATTAAAAGGGAAATTATCCAATTCGGTGGGATACAATCTGCGAGCTGCGTATGGTAAGGAAGATGATAAAGCCCTGTTTGTTATGAATCCTTTAAATGATGTGGCGCCCACAGAAGCATATCAATACGGAAATTCTTTTCAGGTGGTCTACGACGATGTGAATACATTATCGATTTTCGGAGAATTAAAAGTAGAAATGTCCGATGTGTTTACGTTGGGGATTAGTGGTGAATACTTAAGTTATACGACGACCAACGAAGCCCAACCTTGGAATTTACCCGACCTAAAAGCGACCCTCTTTTCCAATTTCAATATCACCGAAGAAATTTACGGTGGGGCCTCCCTGTTCTATATAGGAGAACGTATGGACCGTATCATTGCCTACAGCCCTTTGGTCGATCCTTTCCCAACCGAGGTCACCCTAGAAGGCTATCTGGATGCCAATGTTCATGTAGGGTATCGCGTGAACGAACGTTTGGCCATTTTTGTTAAAGGGAGCAATCTGCTTAGCGATAATTATGAGAAGTGGTATAACTATCCCGTACAGGGTATCCAAGGCTTGTTGGGAGCAACTTATAAATTCGACTGGTAGAGAGGCATCCAAATAATTTATTTATTAAAAGCATCCGGTTTTATCTGGATGCTTTTTTTATTTTTACTGAAAACCCAACCCAATGAAACATTTTCTCTATTTCAGCTTCCTGCTTGTATGTATTTCTTGTGCTCCTGAAAAAATGACTGCCGATTTACTGGTAAAGAATGCCAACATATATACTGTGAACAATGGTTTTGAAAAGGCTGCGGCATTTGTGGTAAAGGATGGAAAGATCCTCGAAATTGGATTAAAACCCGAATTGGAACTGAAGTATAATTTTAAAGAATCCTTTGATGCTAAAGGTAAGACCATCGTTCCGGGATTGATCGATGCACATGCGCATCTCTTCGGTCTGGGACTGAATCTTCAGGATGTGGATTTAGTGGATACAAAAAGTTTCGACGAAGTAGTGGAGCGGGTGGTGGCTTTTCAGAAGAAACACAACAAAGCCTATATAATCGGGCGAGGTTGGGATCAAAACGATTGGGACATTAAGGAGTTTCCTACGCGAGAAAAGTTGGATTCTTTGTTTCCAAACACGCCTGTGTCCCTAAGACGTATCGACGGTCACGCCATGTTGGTAAACAAAAAAGCATTGGAACTTGCCGGGATCACAGCGACAACTAAGGTCCCGGGGGGTGAAGTGATCGTTAAAGATGGTGAACCTACCGGCGTATTGATCGATGGCGCGATGCAACTCGTGAGTGCTACGTTTCCGAAGCTTACAAAACAAGATATCGCCGAAGCCTTACTGGACGCACAACAATTGTGTTTGGAAATGGGGCTTACTACGGTTAACGATGCCGGTTTGTCAAGGGAGGTCATTGAAACGATCGACAGCCTACAGAAAGCCGGTACCATGCAGTTGCGTGTGTATGCGATGGTGAGTGCAGGTACCCCTTCCATGGATCATTATTTGTCTGCCGGAAAATTTAAAACCGACCGATTGAACGTACGCTCTGTTAAAGTTTATGGCGATGGCGCTTTAGGTTCACGTGGTGCAGCCATGCGTGAGCCCTATAGTGATCAGCCGGGACATTACGGATTGGTGATCACTAATGAAGCACAGTTGCGCACTTTAGCCGATCGAATCGCGGCTGCAGGTTTTCAAATGAATACACATGCGATCGGCGATTCGGCAAATGTTTCGGTGTTACGTGTCTATACTGAAGCACTCAAAGACCAAAAGGATCCTCGCTGGAAGGTAGAACATGCACAGATCGTCACCCCTTCCGACTATGCTTATTTTTCTGAAAAGATCATTCCCTCCATACAGCCCACCCACGCTACAAGCGATATGTATTGGGCCGAAGACAGGGTAGGGCCGGAGCGTATAAAAGGAGCGTATGCATATAAATCGCTCTTAGAGCAATCGGGTACCATTGCCTTAGGTACCGATTTTCCGGTAGAAAGAGTGAACCCGATGTATACGTTCTATGCGGCCGTTGCGCGAAAGGACCTGAAGCATTTTCCCGAGAATGGCTATCGCATGGAAGAAGCCCTAACCCGCGAGCAGACCTTAAAAGGAATGACTCTTTGGGCTGCCTATTCCAACTTTGAAGAATCCGAAAAAGGGAGTATTGAACTTGGGAAATATGCAGATTTTACCGTATTGGATGCAGATATCATGACCATCCCGGCAGACAGCATCCCAAAAGTAAAAGTGAATGCAACATTCATCAACGGTAAAAAAGTGTATGAAAGCCAGATGTAAAATAGATATAAAAAAATATATTTTAAACCTTAAACCTTAAACCTTAAACCTTAAACCTTAAACCCCTTTCACTTCCCGCCTTTGGCTTGGAGGTCTGCGATACATAGCGGGTCCAAAGCGGGAACACTGTTGCGTTGGTTAAAACGAGCGACGATCGCGCGACCGTTATTGCTTTCAAAATACATAAGACATTCTTCAACAACACAGTGCTTAGAATTGGAAGGGTCTTCATGATCGGTATGGATATCGTCATTTTGAAGGTTTACCAGACCGAGTATATGTCCAAGTTCGTGTTGAATGGTAGTAGACTCTAAGGTAGCTAGATCGATGGTAGGGTTATTGAACACCAGGTCTCGTAAGGTCTTTTCGTAGATAACAATAGACGTGTTTTGATACGCGGTTCCCAAGGTAACGGTCGTTTGCGTATCGTTGGATGATGATCCGTTCGCAAAAAAAATATAGACTGCCATGGTATCCCCTTCCGTATAGATCGTTCTGTTCTCATCCTCAATATCCCTAATCTCTTGAATTGTAAAAGGAGCTCCTTCAGCTAGGTCGACGTTTGTTTGCACGATGGAAATACCCCCGGGTTTATTCAAACGGGCTTCCAAAAAGTCTTGAAGTTCAGCGATAGCGGTATTGCTGGGGCGATAAATTTCATTAAAGACCAGCTCTATCTTGAGTGTTCCGTATATATCGTCACTAAGCAGGTCCTCTGCCGAAACTCCTAGTGGTTTTCTATTTTCTGCTTTGAAATCTTCAATTTGAGGCGCCTCATCATCACTCTTACAACTAAGGAGTCCAAGCGCTAAGAACACATAAAGCAAAGGGGTATAGGGGGTAAAACGCATATCTATTTTTTTGTACTTTTAGCAAACATAATCTATTAGAGAATCCTATGAAAATCCACTCTTTGTTTTTAACGCTTTTTTGTGTGATTTGTTTTTCAGCAAACGCACAAGTGGATACTTTTCAAAAGGACATTGTCGAATTACTGAACAATAATGGTACCAATCTTCAACGTGAAGAATCGTATGACACGATGTTCAATTCGTTGCAGCAGCAATTTAGCACAGCCAATGTTCCGGACGCTTTTTGGGAACAACTTCAAGAGGATAAGTCGGAAGCGATTCAAGCGTTGGTCACTTTTTCTACCTTCGCCTATCGGAAGCATTTCACCCAACAGGAAATTCAGCAAATGATTGCTTTTTATGGTACAGAAGCCGCACAGAAACGGTTTGTCCAAAAGGTCCCACTTTCAGAAAAGGAAGCAGAAATAATCACGCAATTTTTTCAAACCGACCTTTGGATAAAACTCGAGGCCCGACAGCAGCTACTTTCAAAAGATCTTTTAGAAATTCGCAAACACTGGAGCCGTGATCTCTTTGCTAAAAAGATGAGTGCGCTTGTCAAGGCCGGCTATGTTCCACAGTAGTAAGGCGGGCCAAATAATCGTAGTGTTCTCCTCTTGCAACGATCTCGAAGTGTAGACCGTTCGAAATACAGGCCTCTTCAAAAAGTTCTTCATCCAGATACAACCAATCAAACCATTCACTGGTTTCGCCTTTATAGCGCATGGTAAATTCCAGTTCGCCGTAATAATGAGTGCCGGGAACCCAGATCCCGCCATCCTCACCTGCGTCGTACATATATTGAAGGTCGCTGGAATCGATAAGGATCTGTCCGCCGGGAGCCAAGAGTGATTTTAAATGCTGAAGGTATTGCGAAACATGAAATAAGGTGCCGAAAATACCGCTACCATTCATTAGCAGCAACAGCGTATCAAAAGTAGGTCCTTCAAACTGAAGCAGGGAAGTGTGCACCACATGGTGAACTCCTCGCAAGCGACTTACGGTAACGGCTCCTTCGGAAACGTCTATGGCCGTCACTTTATGGTTTTGTTGCTGTAAGTAAAGTGAATGGCTTCCGGAACCACACCCAATATCCAAGACCCTGCCCTTGGCAGCCTTTAAAGCTGTTTGTTCAATAAGGGGCATTTCAGAAAAAGAACGAAAGAGATATGGCAGCGGCAAGACATCTTCCTCACTTATATTTGTTTCGGTGATGATATCTTCACTGTAGTTTCCGTGGTAATAATCTAATAAGGCAGTGCCTAGAACATCTTTCATGTTAGATTGTTGTATTTTTGAACCGCTATGGAAGATATCCTAAAACAACTCCCGCAACGCGCCAAAGATACGCATAACGAGAACAAAAAATTCTTCACTAAACTGAAGAAAAAACCGCCCAAAAAGTTGGATGAGCTTATGGTTTCACTTCACGAAGCCGAATTTGAACGCACCGATTGTTTGCAGTGTGCAAATTGTTGTAAGACCACGGGACCGCTGTTCACTCCTAAGGATATTGAGCGTATCGCCAAACACTTCCGAATGAAACCACAACACTTCATTGAAACCTATCTGCGGGTGGATGAAGAGGACGATTATGTATTGCAACAAGTTCCCTGCACCTTCTTAGGAGCAGATAATTATTGTAGTATTTATGAGGTGCGTCCCAAGGCTTGTAGAGAGTTTCCTCATACCGACCGGAAGAAATTTCAGCAAATATCCAATCTTACCTTGAAAAATGTAGCGATTTGTCCTGCAGCTTTTAATATCGTTGAGGAAATGAAAAAACGACTTCCTTAGGGATCAAGGATAGCGCATGTATTTTTGTCGCATTTTGTCATAAGCTGCTAAAGGGTCCAGCCAAGTTGCGCGAATTTCAGAATACGTATATCCTTGTTCGATCTGTCGCTGAAGTTTTTTAGTTCCCGCTAGTTTGGTGAAAAAATCTGTAAAAAATTCTTTTTTGTTTCCATAGGCAGCATATGCCTCTATCAACCATTCTAAATTGAGTTTGTCGACTCTTGGATGCTTCCGAAGGTCAACTCCGTTGCAAACCTGTCCTTCGAATTTAGGATGTTTCGCTCCCTCATTGGGTTGTGGCGTGAACTGAAACGGAAAATACGTACTTGGAAGCTCGGGGGCTCCAAATACTTGAAATTGCATACTAGTTCCTCTGCCTGCACTTAAAGGCGTTCCTTCAAAGAAACATAGACTGGGATACAGGTTAATGGCTGTGTCGTTAGGCAGGTTTGGAGAAGGTTTTACAGGTAGTGAATACGCGGTTTCATGGGTATAATTGCGCATCGGAATGACCGTTATCCTACATTGTAAATTATTAGACAGCCAGCCTTCTCCGTTGATCATTTGCGCATATTCACCTATGGTCATGCCGTGCACCACCGGTACCGGGTGCATGCCCACAAAGCTTGCATGTTCTTTCTCAAGAATGGGACCGTCGATATAATGACCATTAGGATTGGGTCTGTCGAGAACTATCAAGGGAATATTGGCTTCGGCACAGGCTTCCATTACGTAATGAAGTGTCGAAATATAGGTATAAAAACGTGCACCTACATCTTGGATATCAAACACCATAAGCTCAATCCCCTCTAGCTGCTTTTGTGATGGTTTTTTATTTGCACCATATAAGGAAATGATGGGAATTCCGGTGCGCTGGTCGACACCATCCTTTACCAATTCCCCGGCATCCGCAGTTCCGCGAAACCCATGCTCGGGCGCAAATACCTTTTGTATATCGATCTTATGGTAGGTTAAAAAATCTACCAAATGGAGCCCTTTGTCAGGATCGGGTAGATTTTTAAGTGATGAATGTGTATAGAGGTTAGAGGTTTGGTTCGCGACGATGCCTATTTTTTTACCCGATAAAAGCGTAAGATAAGCTTCCGGGTTATCGGCGCCCACGATCACTGTATTGGCAGAAAAATCAGATACTTTTACCGTATCGTGGATTATAATGTCTTCTTTCCCGTTTTGGACCGGGTCGCCCGAAGCATTCGGCTTTTCTTCGGTATTCTGACTTCCGCAGGAAAAAGAAACCAGAAGCCATAAGAAAAATGTATTTTTGAAAAAAGTTAATCGCATAGTATTCCTGTGAATTTCGAATTCTTTATCGCTCGGCGCATCATTGCAGCCAAAGACTATAAAAGTAGTATTTCGGCACCAATAATAAAAATTGCTATTACGGCGATCGCATTAGGAATTGTAATGATGTTGATTTCCATTGCCACGGGTGTCGGACTTCAAAAAAAGATCCGTGAAAAGGTGTCTGCTTTCAATGGTGATATCATCATAACCAACTTCGACACCAACATGTCCAACGATTCGCAGATTCCTATCTCGAAGAATCAAGATTTCTACCCTAATTTCACCGGCGTCGAAGGGATTGACCATATTCAGGTGACAGCATCCAAAGGCGGTGTGATCCGCACCGAAACCGATTTCGAAGGCGTGGTGGTTAAAGGGGTGGGGCCCGACTATAATTGGAAATACTTTACAGATTTTTTGCAGGAGGGAAGACTGCCAAATTATTCGAATGGATTGAACGCCGAAGTAATGATCTCGGAATACTTGGCAAATCGACTTCAATTACAGTTAGGAGATAAGATCGTTACTTTTTTCCTCAACGACGACACCTCCAAGGCACCTCGTAGCAGAGGGTTCGATATCGTGGGGATCTACAACAGTGGATTTCAGCAATTCGACGAACAATTCGTCATGGCAGATATACGCCACATACAACGCCTTAATAAATGGGAAGATGACCAGATAGGGGCATTTGAGGTATTTGTTGAGGACTTTGATAACATAATTCCTGTTGGAAACGCCGTATACAATCAAACGTCCAGTACGTTGGACACCCAGACCATACGTGATAAGTACGGTTCTATCTTTGAGTGGCTCGACCTGTTCGATTTTAACATCGCTCTCATTATAGGGATTATGATCCTGGTGGCGGGGATCAATATGATCACGGCCTTGCTGGTCTTAATTCTGGAACGAACACAAATGATAGGTATCTTGAAAGCGCTGGGCAGCAGTGATTGGAGCATCCGCAAGGTCTTTATCTATAACGCTATGTACCTCATTGGCGTAGGACTTTTTTGGGGGAACTTGATTGGCTTAGGATTGTTGTTCACCCAACAACAGTTCAAACTATTCCCCTTAGATCCTGACACCTATTACGTTACCGAAGCTCCGGTTTATTTGGATCTGGGATACATACTTGCGCTAAACGCCGGGACCTTTGTATTGTGTTTGTTTATGCTCCTTATCCCGTCCTACATTATCGCAAAGATTTCGCCGGTAAAGGCGATCCGTTTTGAATAGTGGGGCGTTGCCTCATTCGCATGTCGCACAACGCCATGCTCAAGGCCCGGGCTTTCCGCTGTATCTCTCAGTGCACTGCCGCCGGCAGACACCTCGAGGATGACGCTTCAATCCCTAACGCAAATGCTTGCAGCGTTACTGCCTAAATCATACCTTTGCAGCCGCAATCTCCAAAAGGAGTAAAAAGTGGCTCTTATCAAGAAAATAAAATGGAATACGCAAAGAATATATTAGAGACCATTGGGAATACCCCCTTGGTAAAGATCAACAAACTTGCCGAGGAGATCCCGGCTCTGGTGCTGGCCAAATACGAGACCTTCAACCCGGGCAATTCGGTCAAGGATCGCATGGCTGTGAAGATGATCGAGGACGCTGAAGCCGACGGCCGACTCAAACCCGGAGGGACCATCATTGAGGGCACCAGCGGGAATACAGGCATGGGACTAGCTTTGGCTGCTATTGTAAAAGGCTATAAAATGGTTTGCGTGATGAGCGATAAACAAAGCAAGGAAAAGATGGATATCCTGCGTGCCGTAGGTAGCGAAGTTATAGTTTGCCCTACCGATGTGGCACCTACAGATCCCCGCTCTTATTATTCTACTTCCAAACGACTTGCTGATGAAACGCCCAACAGCTGGTACGTGAATCAGTATGACAATCTTAGCAATACCAAAGCCCATTACGAAAGTACCGGACCGGAGATCTGGCGACAAACTAACGGAAAGATCACACATTTTGTAGTTGGGGTAGGTACCGGAGGTACCATTAGCGGAGTAGGAAAATATCTAAAAGAACAAAATCCAAACATTAAAGTGTGGGGAATCGATACCTACGGTAGTGTCTTTAAGAAATACCACGAGACAGGAATCTTCGACGAGAATGAGATCTACCCGTATGTCACAGAAGGCATCGGGGAAGACATCCTACCAAAGAATGTGAATTTTGACATTATCGATGGGTTTACGAAGGTAACCGATAAGGATGCAGCGGTCTATACTCAAAAACTGGCGCGTGAAGAAGGGATGTTCTTAGGAAATTCGGCCGGAGCGGCGATGAAGGGTGTGTTGCAATTGAAAGAACATTTTACCAAGAACGATGTGGTAGTTGTGCTTTTTCACGACCACGGGAGCAGGTATGTGGGAAAGATGTTCAACAATGATTGGATGAAAAAGATGGGATACCTCGAGTAAGCATTCATGAATTTTATAAAACAGAATCCTGCTTTTCTAAGCAGGATTTTTTATTTTTAGGGGAATGAAAACACAAGCACAGCGATTGTTTCGGTTTTTGCGTACCAAACCGGTACCGGTAAATACCCGGGAAATTCTTGCGCTTGAGCGAACAAAACTTGCTAACGAACGTACCTTATTGGCATATATAAGAGCATCGTTGTACCTGTTGTTGGGTGGATTGGCGCTCTTGCAATTAAAAGATTTTGAGAGCATCCACTGGTTGGGTTATGTTGCGCTTGTTGTGTGTGTGGTTTTCTTGACTATTGGGATCGTTCGTTTTATCATTTTGAAACGCAGATTGTACAAATGGAATCGAATCCTCTTTTCCGATACGATCTCTGAAGATTCACAGACATCTTCGGCTCCTACCGAAGAAAAATAATATACTCTTACTTCAACTCCCCACCTTAATTCCGGATTCATGAAAGAAGAATTCCTGCATTATGTGTGGCAGTTTCAGAAATTTGACAACCACAATTTGAAGACCGCCCAAGGTCAGTCGTTACAAATTATAGCACCGGGGAGCCATAACCACGATTCGGGTCCCGATTTTTTCAATGCGCAGATCGTGATCGAGGGTCAGTTGTGGGCAGGGAATGTGGAGCTTCATATAGCGTCATCACAATGGTATTTGCATCAACACCATACAGACACAGCTTACGATTCGGTGATCCTCCATGTTGTATGGGAACACACTTCCGAAGTATTGCGAAAAGACACTACCTGCATTCCCACACTGGAATTAAAGAACCGCATTCCAAAGCAGATACTGAGGACTTACGAAAAACTTTTTTCGGCCGAGACAAAATGGATTCCTTGCGAACAGTCGATGCCTCCCATCGACACCTTTACCTATGCGCATTGGTTGGAACGTCTTTATGTTGAGCGCTTGGAGAAAAAGGCGCGCTTTTTAGCAACGCGGGCCTCACAATTGAACAACCATTGGGAAGCTCTGTTATTTGAAATGTTGTGCAAGAACTTTGGATTGAAAGTAAATGGTCCCGCTTTTTTGAGTATTGCACAGTCCGTCTCGTTCTCTTTAGTTCAAAAATGCAGCGATCACTTAGTATCGCTGGAAGCTTTGTTGCTGGGTCAGGCCGGTTTGCTCGATATCGTTGCTGAGGCCCCTTATTTTAAAGAGCTACAAGGTACACACCGGTACATTAAACATAAATATCATCTGTCGGGTGATGGGATCATTCCTCCTAAATTCTTCAGATTACGACCTTCTAATTTTCCAACCATTCGTTTGGCACAGGTAGCCGCTTTGTACGTAACCCACAGCCACTTGTTTTCGAAAGTAATCACGGTTCGAGAGATGCCCGATCTATACCGACTGTTTACTGTTGAAACAAGCGAATTCTGGAAAACACATTATACATTTACCTCGCGTTCCAAAGAGCGGAATACACAGCTAACCGGAAAATTTATTGACCTTTTAGTCCTGAATACGGTGCTTCCTATGCGGTTTGCTTACTTTCGATCTTTAGGGAATCACGCTTCCGAAGAAACCCTACAATGGGCCTTGGCACTCCCTCCTGAAGCAAACTCCACGATAAAAAAATTTCAAGAACTGGGCGTGACTGCTACTTCTGCATTTGAGAGTCAGGCGCTGCTTCAGCTTAAGGAATTCTATTGCGATACGCGTCGTTGTTTGAACTGCGAAATAGGCAACGCAATGTTAAAAAGAACCTAATAGTATTCGGTAAAAATTGTAATTTGCATACATGTTACAACTGGTGTACAGAATTAGACATTATTTTGAAAAGCGAGGGTTCTATGTATGTTCCCGACTAGCCGACCGCTTGGGAATGCGTGCTAAAAGTGTGCGGCTCTTCTTTATCTATGTTTCTTTTGCCACCATGGGAGTAGGGTTTGCCATCTACCTTACCATTGCGTTCTTACTGAAACTGAAAGATTTGTTATTTACCAAACGAACATCGGTGTTTGATCTATGATAAAGTTATTTCAATCTAAGATAGCGGGGGCATTGGTACTGCTCATCACGGTGGTGTTTGCGGGGATCTTTGGCTTTCGGTTCTTCTTCAATTACGAATGGATCGATGCCATGTATATGACCATCATCACCATTACTACGGTAGGGTTTGGTGAATTACACCCCCTAAGTCCGGCCGAAAAGATTTTTACTTCAGCCCTTATAATTTCAAGTATCTTTATTGTTGGTTATGCGATTACGGTTATTTCTGAATACATTCTCAGTAAGAACAACATTGGTAATTTAAGACAGAAAAAAGTGGAGAAACAAATTAAAGCATTACGTGATCACGTGATCATTTGTGGTTTTGGAAGAAACGGAAAACAGGCTGCGCAAAAATTATTAGCCTATGATCAACAGTTTGTTGTTATAGAGTGGGATGAAGGTATCGTCGAACGGCACAGAGATGAGGAATACTTGTTTGTAAATGGCAATGCTATTGAAGACGAGGTCTTGATCCGTGCCGGTGTCGAACGGGCCAAAACGCTTATCTGTGCGCTTCCCGGTGATGCCGATAATCTTTTTATTGTCTTGTCTGCGCGCCAAATGAATCACAGACTAAAGATCATAAGTCGTGCGACTGAAGAAACAAGCTACAAGAAATTGAAATTGGCGGGAGCCGATAACATCATTATGCCCGATCGCATTGGAGGCGATCACATGGCATCCTTAGTAGTTGTACCGGATTTAATCGAGTTTCTCGATAACTTATCTGTTTCAGGAGAACAAGACAGTATGAATGTTGAGCAAATCCCCTTCGAAAAAATGTGCCCCGACGGGGTGGAACAATCCATTAGCGAACTGGATGTACGCAAAAAAACAGGCTGCTCGATAATAGGGTACAAATCGCCCCAAGGGGAATATATAGTGAACCCGGAACCCTCACTCATCATTAAAAAGAATTCCAAGCTCATCCTCATTGGTAGGCCCAACCAAATAGATAATTTAAAACAATTATATAACGTTTAAGATTTCGTTAACAATTATCCACCCAAAAATTTGAATTCGTGTTTTTTTTTAGCATCTTGCTTAGCTTAAAAATAGTCTCACTAAAAAACCCATTATGAAGAAACTTCTTCTTTCCCTTTTTACAATACTAACCCCACTTTTATCCTTTGCTCAAGAACCAAGTACCTCCGAAAAGATAGATGCTACTTTTCGAGATTATACAGGTTGGTTCGTACAAGGGATTTTCTACGAAATACCTTTTTCTGAAGAATTCAAGATTCCATGGGTGCTTATTGTACTTATTGGGGGTGCGGTCTATTTTACTATCTATTTCAAACTGATCAATTTTACCGGATTTGGTACGGCGATCAAAGTTGTTCGAGGAAAATACGAGGACATCGAAAAACACGGTGTAGATACGCTCTATGGCGATGTGACCGAAAATGAAGGAGAGAATATCATTGAAACCATTCGCGACGATAGTGCCGACGGTGAGGTTTCCCACTTTCAGGCCTTGACAGCAGCCCTATCTGCAACGGTAGGACTTGGTAATATTGCCGGAGTTGCTGTGGCTTTATCAATTGGAGGACCCGGAGCAACCTTTTGGATGATTCTCGCAGGTTTACTGGGGATGGCTTCTAAGTTTGCCGAATGTACCCTAGGGGTAAAATACCGTGATGTAGGACCGGACGGAACGGTTTATGGAGGGCCTATGTATTACCTAACAAAAGGCCTTCGTGAGAAAGGAGCCGGAATGTTAGGTAAAATTCTCGCAATCCTGTTTGCTATCTTCGTGATTGGTGGATCGTTTGGAGGAGGGAACATGTTTCAAGCCAATCAGGCAGCGGCACAGTTCATCAAATTGTTCGAAATAGAGAATGCCAATGGCGGGATGTATTTTGGAATTGTTATGGCAATTCTGGTAGCTGTTGTAATCATAGGCGGTATCAAACGAATCGCAAAAGTAACCGAAAAGGTTGTTCCTTTCATGGCCGGGATCTACGTATTGGCAGCCCTCATTATTTTGGGTGCTAATTTTACACTTATCGATGATGCGTTTAGCCTGATCTTCACGGGAGCCTTTTCCGGGCTCGGAATTGCAGGGGGTCTAATTGGGGTGATGATTCAGGGGATACGTCGTGGTGCGTTCTCTAACGAGGCCGGGGTTGGATCGGCTGCGATTGCGCACTCTGCGGTAAGAACAAAATATCCTGCCAGTGAAGGTATTGTGGCGTTGTTAGAGCCGTTTGTAGACACGGTTGTGATTTGTACCATGACAGCGTTGGTCATCATTATCACCAACTTTGACGGGGGCTTTATGGAATATGGAACGCCTATCAATGAGGGTGTGGAAATAACTGCTGTTGCCTTTGACAGTGTTATACCGCATTTCTCGATCATACTTACCGTCGCGGTAATATTATTCGCGTTCTCGACTATGATCTCATGGTCGTATTATGGCATGCAGGGCTGGAAGTATCTCTTCGGAAGAGGGCGTGTTACCGACCTTGTGTATAAAGTTTTGTTCTTGTTCTTTGTGGTGGTTGGTGCCTCTATTAGTTTGGGAGCCGTGATCGACTTTTCAGATGCGATGATCTTTGCCATGGTAGTGCCAAACATCATTGGGGTTGTCTTGTTAACTCCGGTAGTTCGAAAAGAACTGAACCGCTATATGAATGCTATTCGTAAGAAAGCAGAAGCGATAGACGATGGTGCTGAAGATTTGAGAAAACATATGTAATCATACAAAATAATATGAAGTTAAGATCCCACTTTACGTTTTCAAAACAGGAGCGAAGTGGGATTTTGCTTTTGGTGAGCTTGATCGTTGGAGTGATGGCCGCTTATTATTTTTTGGAAACTTCGGAAAAGACACACTTGGATGTTTCTTCTGCTGAAATACTGCAACTGCAAAAGGAACTGGATTCCTTGCGAACCGTCGAACTGGAACGTAGAAAGCCGAAACTGTATCCCTTCAATCCAAATTTTATAACCGATCATAAGGCATACTTATTGGGAATGACGCCTCAAGAATTCGATCGACTTAAATTGTTTCGGGAGAAGGATCAATGGATCAATTCTGCAACCGATTTTCAGCGGGTGACGAAGGTATCAGATTCGTTATTGGACGTCATACAACCCTATTTTAAATTCCCGGATTGGGTGACCAATCCAAAATCTGCCTCTAAAAAAAAAGCAGCCTACAACACACCAAAACCCTTTGCGCAAAAGGTCGATTTAAATGAGGCTTCCGCCGCCCAATTGCAAGAAGTATATGGTATTGGAGAAGCCCTATCCAAACGCATCATATCTTACAGAGAGAAGCTTGGAGGTTTCGCAGATGATATAGAACTGCATAATGTGTATGGTCTCGATAGCATGGTGATCAAGAGGGTGTTGGATCAATTCACCGTGAAATCGCCCAGGTTGGTTACGAAGATGGATCTCAATACGGCTTCAGCTTCAGATATAGCAACGATTCCGGGCATTTCTTTCGAATTGGCAAAACGCATCTGGGAATATCGAAAATTGCGAGAACGCATTTCAGATTTTTCAGAATTGGAGAAAATAGAAGGACTATCAGTCCACAAGTTACAGCTAATTCAGTTATATTTGTCCGTTGACTAAAGCGGACCTACACGTCCTTATCCCTAAACCCAAAACAGCTTATATGAGTAAGATGTACTTCACAGAAGAGCACGATTTTTTCAGAAAAAGTTTTCAGGATTTTTTACAAAAAGAGGTAGTACCCCATATTGAAAAGTGGGAAAAAACAGGGCATATAGAACGCTTCATTTGGGAAAAGTTTGGAGCCATGGGTTATTTTGGCATCAACTACCCCGAAGCGTATGGAGGCATGAATCTCGACCTGTTCTACACGGTAATTTTTTTAGAAGAACTGCAAAAGATCAATAGCGGTGGATTTGCTGCTGCCATGTGGGCTCATGCCTACTTGGCCATGACGCATTTGAACAAGGAAGGAAGTCATGAACAGAAAGAAAAGTATCTAGCGCCCAGCATTACCGGCGAGAAGATAGGCTGTCTTTGTATCACAGAGCCTTTTGGCGGAAGCGATGTTTCCGGTATGCGAAGTACTGCGGTAAAGAAGGGTGATTATTACCTCTTGAACGGATCTAAAACATTCATTACCAACGGAGTGTACAGCGACTATTTGATCGTAGCGGCTAAGACCAAACCCGAACTTGGTAATAAGGGGATTAGTATTTTTGTTGTGGATAGGGATGTGGATGGAATTTCTGCCACCAAATTGGATAAATTAGGATGGCGCGCCAGTGATACAGGTGAGATTGCATTTGACAATGTGAAGATTCCTGCTGAAAATTTGATGGGAGAAGAGAACCAAGGTTTTCCATATATCATGCAGCATTTTGCGCTGGAACGATTGATCATGGGAATCAACGCCCATGCCAGAAGCGAGTTTGCATTGGAATACACAATTCAATACATGAAGGATCGTATGGCCTTTGGAAAGAGTATTTCTAAATTTCAGGCCTTACGTCATCGGGTCGCACAACTCACTACCGAAGTGGAAGTGTGTAAGACCTTTAATTATGTTACAACCAAACGTTTAAATGATGGAGAATACGTGGTCAAAGAGGCTACCATGTCAAAATTGATTTCCACCAAGGTTTCTGATGAGGTCATGTACGAATGCCTTCAATTCTTAGGGGGATATGGATATATGGAAGAGTATCCGCTGGCCAGACTTTTTCGAGACAGTAGGTTGGGACCCATTGGAGGAGGAACTTCAGAGATATTGAAAGAGATCATCGCAAAGATGGTGATCGACGGTAAAGCATATAAGAAAGCCACTTAAGCTATAACAATGAGTGATCTTGCACTCCTTGTGTCAGGTTGTGGTATGTTATAATCTTTGGAGAACTATAGAATGAGAAATTCCTTTTTTAAACACATTAGCGCTATACTTATTTTTTGCGTATCCACAAGTGTCATGGCGCAAATTGATATTGAAAGCAAAGTTGTTGATTTTGCTACCTATCTGCCTATCGAAAATGCGAGTATATATATTAAGAATACGACCATTGGGACCGTAAGTAATGTGGATGGGAAATTTCTTTTGGTAGTTCCGCAAGAACATGTGCAGGACACCTTGGTGGTCTCGTCCATTGGTTACAAGAGCTATGAAACGGTGATCAATGCATTTGATCCAAGTATGGATATATTCCTCACAGAAGATGTGGCTTCTTTGGACGAAGTGATTCTCGTGGCAGATCCAAGGCCCACGACCGGTAATGGCGTGGTGCAAAAGGCTATCGAAAGATTATCGCGAAACCTACCGAGTACTCCCTATATACAAAAAGGGTTTCTGCGACATAAAGAGCGTAATAAAAAGGAATACAAATGGCTTATAGAGAGCGCCATTACAATGTACGATTCGGGATATGCTTCGAGGGCGGAAGAGCATCTTAAGATCAATGTAGATGAAATTAGAAAGAGTTATGACCTTAGGGAGGTCGACAGTCTGTATACCTATACGTCTTACCTCAAAAACCACCCACCCTACATCGACCTTAAATCAAAGCAGCTTCGGCGTGATACCATCGAAACGGCATCCCTAATAGAAGCTATTAAGTGGAACGACAGACGTGTGAATGGACTGGATAATCTTTTTCAAGGACGCCTTAATTTCTTACGGAATGCTACAGTAAGAAATGCGCTTTTTGGAGATAATCTATTAGAAATGCATCAATTTGAGGTGGATACCATCTTGGTAGATGATGGTAGAAAATTGTATAAGATCAAGATCTCCAAGGGAAAGGAGTATGTAGGGCTCAACACACGAAACATCTACAATGAAGGATACGAACCCAAAGGATGGTTGTACATATATTGGGATAATTATGCCTTTAAGAAAATAGAATACGAACTCGTAGCGGCTTCGCCTGCTCAAAAAGCACGGAGCAAAAGCCTTTTTGACACACAAACAAATCATAAATTGGTGATGACCTATCTGGAGTACAACGATAAAATGTATGCTAGCTATGTATATTACGAAACACCAAAATTAGTGAATGTAGGGGATCGATCTTCCGATCAGGAAAAAAATCTGGAAGAATCCGGAAAGAGCAAGGATGAGCAATATTATTATACAATTCAGGAAATTGTCTTCACAAAGATCATACAAGATCCCGAATTTGTTTTTGAGGCACTTCAAAGAGATTGGTCGCAGGACATCTTTACCTCCCGACCCTATAACAAGGAGTTCTGGAAAAACTATAATGTGCTATTGGAAAGCGAAGAAGAGCAGAAGCTAATTCAGGACCTAAGCAAAAGAGCAACCTTGTTCAAGCAATAATTTTATTAAAAATTCAATACAATATAGGTTGTAACTAAAAAAATATGTTTAATTTTGCCCCTCCAAAAGAGAGGAGGTGATGACACTATGTTAATAATACCAGTAAAAGACGGAGAAAATATCGATAGAGCGCTAAAGAGATTTAAGCGTAAATTTGACCGTACAGGGACGATGCGCCAATTGCGTAAGCGTCAAGCGTTCACAAAACCCTCAGTAGAGCGTAGAGCGCAAATTCAAAAAGCACAATATATTCAAGGACTAAGAGACGCGGAGGAGATCTAGACTCATTCCGTTCCTTTCATAAAAGTAAGATCCGTTAGCAACCTAACGGATCTTTTTTTTTGCAGTACGGTATGTATTCAAATTTGTATCTTACAAAAATTATGAACTATCCATAACCAATAGCGAGTCATCAAAATGCCGTTTTCAGATTTTATCGATTACTTGACCTTAGAAAAAAAGTATGCCGCCAATACGGTAGTGGCTTATAAGAACGATCTTGAGTGTTTTTTGGCGTTTGCTGAAAAAGAATTTAGCTACACAACTATTAAGGATGTGAATTATGCTGTGATTCGTAGTTGGATCGTATCCTTGGTCGATGCAGGCATCTCAAACCGAAGTGTAAACAGAAAGGTTTCCTCTTTGAGAACGTACTATAAATTTTTACTGAAGACCAAGCAGATTGATATCAATCCTCTTCTGAAACATCGTGCATTAAAAACAAGTAAGAAGCTACAGGTGCCCTTTTCAGAAAAAGAAGTGACACAGGTTCTGGATAACTTAGAAGGCGCTAATGATTTTGAAGGGGTTCGAAATAAGCTTATGGTCGAATTGTTCTATTCAACCGGCATGCGTCGAACCGAATTGGTGCACCTCAAACTAAAAAATATATCTCAAAGCGAAAAAACCCTTAAAGTTTTGGGTAAGAGGAACAAAGAACGCATCATACCGTTATTGCCTTCGGTATGTTTAACGCTGTCAAAATACCTTGAGTATCGAGAGCAATTAGAACACATTGTAGATCCGGAATATCTTTTCCTATCTGCCAAAGGCGTTAAAATATATGAAACGCTTGTTTACAGAATTATAAATAGTTACTTTAGTATGGCTTCAGAAAAAGTAAAAAAGAGTCCTCATATATTGCGGCATTCTTTTGCGACACATCTTTTAAATGAAGGAGCAGATTTAAACGCAGTCAAAGAACTGCTTGGGCATTCGAGTTTAGCCGCTACACAAGTTTACACACATAACAGTATTGCGACACTCAAAGAAGTGTATAAAAACTCGCATCCCCGAAATTCAAATTAAGTACGAATTTTAATTCTATCGCGTATGAAGGTAAATGTGCAAACTCCCAATTTCGTAGCCGATGTAAAATTGATCCATTTTATAGAACGGAAGCTAAACAAGCTGGAGCAGTTCTATGACAAGATTGTATTCGCAGATGTATTTTTAAAAGTTCAGAAGACCAGTGAAAAGCAAAACAAAATCGTTGAGATTTTGCTCAGTGTTCCCGGTGACGATCTTATCGTTAAAAAGGAAGCGAGAACCTTTGAAGTAGGTGCCGACGAATGCATTCATTCGTTGGAGCGTCAGCTTAAAAAACGCAAGCATAAACAAAGAGCGTATTTATAAGATTATTTTTTAAAAAAAGTTTTGTAGAAAAAATAAATTCTATACATTTGCAGTCCGTTAGAAATAGCGGACTTTTTTATGGCTAAAAAGTCGTTCAAAAGCCGATGTAGCTCAGCTGGCTAGAGCAGCTGATTTGTAATCAGCAGGTCGTGGGTTCGAGTCCCTCCATCGGCTCCAAAATTTCCTCGAAAGTGGAAGTTTTTGAAATATTGAAATTTGGGTTTTTGTTTTAAAAAATCCAGTTGGGGAGATACTCAAGCGGCCAACGAGGGCAGACTGTAAATCTGCTGACTATGTCTTCGCAGGTTCGAATCCTGCTCTCCCCACAAAAATTTCTGCGAAAGCGGGAAAAATTAGTTTCAGATAATGAACCGAGGGATTAGATAATTGGTTTAAAATTTGAAATATTGTTCCTTAAAATACTGGATACTTTTGAATGAGTTCTATGTAAAACTTTAAATTCTTTTTGGATTTGGTTTTTTGGGGGTTTATTCAAAATAAATTGCGGGAGTAGCTCAGTTGGTAGAGCGTCAGCCTTCCAAGCTGAATGTCGCCGGTTCGAACCCGGTCTCCCGCTCTATAATTTACGAGTTACGGTATGCGGTTTACGAATCGTAAACCTGCTTGCCGGAAGGCAGGTCATAAATCGGCAATCGTAAATCATTTTTGCCGGTGTAGCTCAGGGGTAGAGCGTTTCCTTGGTAAGGAAGAGGTCATGAGTTCAAATCTCATCATTGGCTCAACGTAGTACAAAATTGAACACTATTATATAACTAAGATTAAATTAATACAAAATGGCAAAAGCAACATACGATCGGTCCAAACCCCACTTAAACGTAGGGACTATTGGACACGTAGATCACGGTAAAACAACCTTAACTGCTGCGATTACAAAAGTAATGGCAGATGCTGGTTATTCAGAAGCTCGATCTTTTGATCAAATTGATAACGCTCCTGAAGAAAAAGAAAGAGGTATTACAATTAACTCTTCACACGTAGAGTATCAAACAGCAAATCGTCACTACGCACACGTTGACTGTCCTGGTCACGCGGATTACGTAAAGAACATGGTTACCGGTGCTGCTCAAATGGACGGAGCTATCTTGGTAGTTGCTGCTACCGATGGTCCTATGCCGCAAACACGTGAGCACATCCTTTTAGGACGTCAGGTTGGTATTCCTCGTATCGTTGTATTCATGAACAAAGTGGATATGGTAGACGATGAGGAGCTTTTGGAATTAGTTGAGATGGAGATTAGAGATCTACTTTCTTTCTACGAGTATGATGGAGACAATGGTCCTGTGATCGCTGGTTCTGCATTAGGTGCTTTGAACGGAGAGCAAAAGTGGGTTGATACAGTATTACAGTTGATGGAAGCTGTTGATACTTGGATCGAAGAGCCAACGCGTGAGATCGACAAGCCATTCTTGATGCCTATAGAAGATGTATTCTCTATTACAGGTCGTGGTACTGTTGCTACTGGACGTATTGAAACAGGAGTAGCAAACACCGGAGATCCTGTAGAGATCATCGGTATGGGTGCTGAAAAGTTAACTTCTACCATCACTGGAATTGAAATGTTCCGTCAAATCCTTGACAGAGGTGAGGCTGGAGATAATGCGGGTATCCTTTTACGAGGTATTGAGAAAAGCCAAATCTCTAGAGGTATGGTAATCTGTAAGCCTGGATCTGTAACTCCACACGCTAAATTTAAAGCCGAGGTTTACGTACTTAAGAAAGAAGAAGGTGGACGTCACACTCCATTCCACAATAACTACCGTCCACAGTTCTATGTAAGAACTACAGATGTTACGGGTACTATTAATCTTCCTA
>NZ_CAXAXI010000016.1:0-60202 GCF_963972995.1 uncultured Altibacter sp. | reverse complement strand
AGGTGTTCCTGTGGAAGCCTTTATATTGGGTCAAACGCCAATGTTCTATGTGTCGTCAACGATCATTCTTGTAACAGGATGTATCTTTGCCATGTGGTTGGGTGAGAAGATCACGGACAAAGGGATTGGTAACGGTATCTCTATCCTTATTATGGTCGGTATTATTGCAACCTTGCCATTGTCTTTTGCTCAAGAGTTCGCATCTAGAGTATTGGAGTCGAATGGTGGATTGATCATGATCCTTATTGAATTGGTGATCTGGTTTGTGATTATTCTAGCATCTGTGATGCTAGTAATGGCCGTACGAAAGATCCCGGTACAATACGCCAGAAGAACAGCTAGCGGAGGATACGAAAAGAACATTTTTGGCGCGAGACAATTTATTCCGCTAAAGCTTAACGCATCAGGGGTAATGCCAATCATCTTCGCACAGGCGATCATGTTTGTACCTTCTGCGGTGGCGAGTCTTTCAGAAAGTGAAACAGCGCAGTCCATTCAGGCTGCCTTTAGTGATATCTTCGGATTGTGGTACAATATCGTATTTGCGGCGTTGATCATTATCTTTACCTATTTCTATACTGCGATTACGGTGCCAACCAATAAGATGGCAGACGATCTAAAGCGTAGTGGTGGGTTTATTCCGGGGATAAAACCAGGAACAGAAACAGCAGAATTATTGGACCGAATTATGTCACAGATCACCCTTCCGGGTTCTATCTTCCTAGCGTTGATCGCTATTTTCCCTGCATTTGTAGTGAAGTTGATGGGAATCCAACAAGGCTGGGCATTATTCTACGGTGGTACATCGCTACTTATTATGGTAGGGGTTGCTATCGATACTATGCAACAAATCAATTCGTACTTGTTGAATCGTCACTACGACGGCTTAATGAAGTCCGGTAAAAACAGAAAAGCAGTCGCATAATTATGGCAAAACAACCCGCAATAGAACAAGATGGAACGATTGTAGAAGCATTGTCTAACGCAATGTTTCGTGTGGAATTGGAAAATGGTCATATAGTAACTGCGCACATTTCGGGTAAGATGCGTATGCACTACATTAAGTTGTTACCCGGAGACAAAGTAAAATTAGAAATGAGTCCTTATGATTTGACTAAGGCTCGCATAACTTATAGATACTAAGAGATGAAAGTTAGAGCATCCGTTAAGAAAAGAAGTGCCGACTGCAAGATTGTTCGCAGGAAAGGCAGATTATATGTAATTAATAAAAAGAACCCTAGGTTCAAACAAAGACAAGGATAATTATGGCAAGAATCGCAGGTGTAGATATCCCGAAACAAAAAAGGGGTGTAATCGCGTTAACGTATATCTTCGGAATTGGTAAAAGCCGAGCGAAAGATATATTGAACAAAGCCGGAGTTAGTGAAGACAAAAAAGTAAGCGAATGGAACGATGATGAAATCGGGGCTATTCGTGATGCTGTTGGATTCTTCAAGATCGAAGGTGAATTACGTAGTGAAGTCCAATTAAGCATCAAACGCTTAATGGATATTGGTTGTTACAGAGGTATTCGTCACAGAGCGGGTCTCCCATTAAGAGGTCAACGCACTAAGAATAACTCCAGAACAAGAAAAGGAAAACGTAAAACAGTTGCTAACAAGAAAAAAGCAACTAAATAATCCCTAGAGATATGGCAAAAACTAGCTCAAAAAGTACAAAAAGTACAAAGAAACGCAAGGTTAATGTTGAGTCTGTTGGTGAGGCACATTTGAACGCTTCCTTTAACAACATCATTATCTCATTAACGAACAAGAACGGAGACGTGATTGCTTGGTCATCGGCCGGTAAAATGGGCTTTCGCGGATCCAAGAAGAACACACCGTACGCTGCACAATTAGCAGCCGAAGACGCTTCTGCCGTAGCACATGCTGCAGGTTTGCGTAAAGTAAAGGTGTATGTGAAGGGTCCGGGTAATGGTAGAGAATCTGCTATTCGTTCCATCCACAATGCAGGAATTGAAGTGACCGAGATTATCGATGTTACGCCAATGCCGCACAACGGATGTCGTCCTCCAAAAAGAAGAAGAGTATAATTATAAATATCAACCAGAAGGAGCAACAAAGCTAGAGGATAGTTAAGACCTTAATTTAGTTTTTCCTTCTAAACAATTTTAACATGGCAAGATATACTGGTCCAAAAACTAAAATAGCCCGTAAATTCGGCGAGGCTATCTTCGGAGAAGACAAAAGCTTCGAAAAGAGAAATTACCCTCCGGGGCAACACGGTAACAACCGTCGTCGTGGAAAGAAATCTGAATACGCAATCCAATTGGCTGAAAAGCAAAAGGCCAAATATACCTATGGTATCTTAGAGCGTCAGTTCAGAAATATGTTTAAAAAAGCAACAGCTGCTCAGGGAATTACCGGGGAAGTATTGTTGCAATTGGCAGAGTCACGTCTTGATAACGTAGTGTTCCGAATGGGGATCGCTCCTAGCCGTCAGGCTGCAAGACAATTGGTGTCTCACCGTCATATCACCGTAAATGGTGAAAAAGTAAACATTCCTTCGTACCAGTTACAAGCAGGGGATGTCGTTGCTGTAAGAGAGAAGTCAAAATCTCTTGAAGCTATTCAAAATTCGTTGGCGAACGCAAGTCATGTCTACGAGTGGATCACTTGGAACGGCGAGAAAATGGAGGGAACGTATGTTTCTATTCCTCAGCGTCTTCAGATCCCCGAGAACATTAACGAGCAGTTCATCGTTGAATTATATTCTAAATAATTAAAACACACGAGTCACACTATGGCAGTATTTAGTTTTCAGAAGCCTGATAAAGTTATCATGATTAATTCAACCGATTTCGAAGGGAAATTTGAATTTCGTCCTTTGGAACCCGGATACGGATTAACCGTTGGTAACGCATTAAGAAGAGTACTACTTTCTTCATTGGAAGGATTCGCAATCACTTCGGTACGTATCGAGGGTGTTGATCACGAATTCTCAACGATCGCAGGAGTTGTGGAAGATGTAACCGAGATCATCTTGAATTTAAAACAAGTTCGTTTTAAAAGACAAATTGATGAGATCGATAATGAGACCGTTACTATTTCTGTAAGTGGATCTGATCAAGTAGTTGCTGGAGATTTCCAAAAATTTATTTCAGGATTTCAGGTGTTGAACCCGGAATTGGTGATCTGTAATATGGAAAAGAAGGTGAACCTTAATTTCGAGATCACGATCGAAAAAGGAAGAGGATACGTTCCTGCCGAAGAGAACAAGAAAGCAAACGCTCCTCTTGGAACCATCTTTACAGATTCTATCTACACGCCTATTAAAAATGTGAAATACAGCATTGAGAATTTCCGTGTAGAGCAGAAGACCGACTACGAAAAGTTAGTTTTCGAGATCGTTACAGACGGTTCTATTCATCCTAAGGATGCGTTGACCGAAGCGGCCAAGACCTTGATCCATCACTTTATGTTATTTAGTGATGAGCGAATTACGCTTGAAGCTGATGAGATCGCACAAACGGAAACCTACGATGAGGAATCATTGCACATGCGACAATTGCTTAAAACAAAGTTAGTTGATATGGACCTTTCGGTACGTGCACTTAACTGTTTGAAAGCGGCTGAAGTGGATACACTTGGAGACCTTGTTTCGTACAATAAGAACGATCTGATGAAATTCAGAAACTTCGGAAAGAAATCATTAACCGAACTTGAAGAGTTGGTAAATGTGAAAGGACTAAACTTCGGGATGGATCTTTCAAAATATAAATTAGATAAAGATTAATACGTCATATTTTGCTCCTCAAAGCGGGTTGTAGCAAGATGATGATTAAAAAACAATGTCATGAGACACGGAAAAAAGACAAATCACTTAGGTAGAAAAACAGCGCATAGAAAGTCTATGTTGGCGAATATGGCCTGTTCCCTAATTGAGCACAAGCGAATCAACACAACGGTTGCAAAGGCAAAAGCATTGAAGCAGTTTGTAGAACCTGTAATTACGAAATCTAAAGAAGATACCACGCATAACCGTCGTATCGTGATGGCAAAACTCCGTCAAAAGGATGCCGTTACCGAATTGTTTAGAGACGTGGCAGTTAAAGTTGGCGATCGTCCGGGAGGATACACCCGAATTATTAAATTGGGAAATCGATTGGGAGATAATGCAGACATGGCGATGATCGAGCTAGTAGATTACAATGAGTTGTATAACGCAGGAAAAGCTAAGAAAACGAAGTCTACACGTCGTAGTCGTCGAGGCGGTAGCTCTAAAGCCGCTGCAACAGCTCCGGCTGCGAAGGCAACTGAAGCTAAAAAAGAGGAAGAATAAATGAAGCCTCCTTCATAAAATTCAAAAGGGATAAACTTTCAAGGTTTGTCCCTTTTTTTATGCCTGCATTGTACAGGTTTATCTTTTAAAGTATTTTTGCAAAACATTTTTAAGGTATGAAATATCAAACACGTAAAAAAGCAATCATTTTATTGGCAGACGGTACAATTTTCTATGGCAAGGCTGTTGGTGGAAAAGAAGGCTCTGCCTTTGGCGAAGTCTGTTTTAATACCGGAATGACCGGCTATCAAGAGATCTTTACAGACCCTTCCTATTTCGGACAATTAATGGTCACTACCAATGCGCACATCGGAAATTACGGCACTCATAAAGACGAGGTGGAATCTGAAGGGATCAAGATCGCCGGACTTATATGCCGCAACTTCAGTTATCATTTTTCACGTCCTGCCGCAGACGATTCTTTAGAGTCGTTCTTGAATCAGCATAACCTTCTTGCCATTAGCGATGTGGATACCCGTGCGCTCGTAAGTTATATACGGGATAATGGCGCAATGAATGCTGTGATCTCTACGGAAGTTGATAATATTGACGGTTTAAAAAAGCAATTGGCGAAGGTGCCCGATATGAAAGGGTTGGAGTTGGCATCCAAAGTTTCAACGGACGCTCCGTATTTCTTCGGAAACGAGGATGCGACATATAGGATATCTGCTTTGGATATTGGGATCAAAAAGAATATCCTTCGCAACCTGGCCGAACGTGATTGCTACATCAAAGTATTTCCATACAATACTTCGTTCGAAGAGTTAAAAGCGTTTCAACCCGATGGATACTTCTTATCAAACGGCCCCGGAGATCCGGAACCACTCAAAGAGGTGATCGAGACCACCAAAAAGATTATAGCGTCCGGTGCGCCACTCTTCGGAATATGTCTGGGACACCAGATTTTGGCCTTGGCAAACGGAATTTCAACCTATAAAATGCACCATGGTCACCGAGGAATCAATCACCCCATCATGAACCTGCTAACGGGTAAAGGGGAGATCACTTCACAGAACCACGGGTTTGCAATCAATCGTGAAGAAGCTGAAGCGCACCCCGAGATAGAGATCACGCATCTGCATCTTAACGACAAGACAGCGGCAGGAATTCGTATGAAGAATAGACCGGTCTTTTCGGTACAATACCATCCCGAAGCCAGTCCCGGACCGCACGATGCTTCGTATCTTTTTGATGACTTTTTAAATTATATTAAATCTCATAATCCACAACCAGCATGAGCATCATTATAGACATCCACGCACGACAAATATTCGATTCACGGGGGAACCCCACTATTGAGGTAGATGTGATCACCGAAAATGGTTTTATGGGGCGTGCTGCGGTGCCTTCGGGAGCGTCCACAGGAGAACATGAGGCAGTAGAGATACGTGATGGTGGCGATGCATATATGGGGAAAGGTGTCTTGAAGGCCGTTGAAAAAGTAAACGGAAAGATCGCCGGAACGCTTTTGGGGATCTCTGTGTTTGAACAAGCACTCATCGATCAGATCATGATCGATCTTGACGGTACTGCCAATAAATCTAAATTAGGGGCGAATGCTATTCTAGGTGTTTCTTTGGCGGCGGCAAAGGCAGCTGCGAACGAGCTGGGGATGCCATTATATCGCTACGTTGGGGGTGTGAGTGCAAAAACGTTGCCCGTGCCCATGATGAACATTATAAATGGGGGTTCTCACAGCGACGCGCCTATTGCGTTTCAGGAATTTATGGTCATGCCCGTAAAAGCAAAAAACTTTACGCATGCGATGCAAATGGGAAGTGAGATCTTTCATCATCTAAAAAAAGTGTTACACGACAGAGGGCTTAGTACCGCTGTGGGCGATGAAGGTGGTTTTGCTCCAACACTCTCGGGAACCGAAGATGCTCTGGATACCATCAAACGAGCAACTTCAAAAGCCGGATATCAACTTGGAGAGGATGTTATGATCGCTTTGGATTGTGCTTCAGCCGAATTCTACAAAGATGGCAAGTACGATTATCGTATCTTCGAAGGCGATAAAGGCACCGTGCGTTCCTCCAAAGAACAAGCCGATTATTTGGCCGAGCTTTGCGCCAAGTATCCAATCATTTCTATCGAGGACGGTATGGATGAGAATGACTGGGACGGTTGGAAATATCTTACTGAAAAGGTTGGGGATACGGTACAGTTGGTTGGAGATGATCTTTTTGTTACCAATGTAGATCGTTTGTCGCGTGGTATTTCTGAAAAGACAGCTAACTCTATACTTATCAAAGTAAATCAAATAGGAACGCTTACTGAAACCATTGCAGCAGTAAATATGGCACACAACGCCGGTTATACTTCTGTGATGTCTCACCGAAGTGGAGAAACTGAAGATTACACCATTGCAGATCTTGCCGTGGCGCTAAATTGCGGCCAAATAAAGACCGGTTCGGCATCGCGTAGTGACCGTATGGCTAAATACAACCAATTGCTTCGTATTGAGGAGGAGTTGGGTGAAGTTGCCTATTACCCCCAACGAAAAGCGTTTAAGGTATAAATACGGACTCCTTCCTATTGTAAGGAAAGGAAAGCTTTCAGAAATTATTCTGACACAACACTTATTTAAGGTTTTTTTAACCTAACAAGTGTTAGTAGTTGTTAAAAATTCGTTCAATATTTTGTAATTTTACAATTCCGAATTTTTATAAAATCAAATTAAGTATATGTCAAAAACTGCCATCCTCGAGATCGACGGAAAAAAGTATGAATTTCCAATTGTTGAAGGTACCGAGAACGAACTCGCTATAGATATAAAATCACTTCGTGGGGACACGAACGGGATTACAACATTGGATCCCGGATATAAAAATACCGGCTCCTGTGAAAGTGCCATTACGTTTCTTAACGGGGAGGAAGGAATCCTTCGTTATAGAGGGTATTCTATTGAAGAATTGGCAGAAAAGGCTGATTTCTTGGAAGTGGCCTATTTACTAATTTTCGGAGAATTACCCACTAAGTCTCAATTAGAGAAATTTCATAATGATATTAAAGCGCAATCCCATGTGGATGAAGATGTAAAGAAGATCATCGATGGGTTTCCAAAATCAGCCCATCCCATGGGCGTGTTGTCTTCGCTTACTTCGGCATTGGTAGCATTCAACCCTTCTTCCGTAAACGTAGATAGCGAAGAAGAAATGTACAATGCCATAGTTCGTATCCTAGCGAAATTTCCGGTATTGACAGCTTGGGCCTACAGAAAGCGTGTTGGCCTGCCTTTGGATTACGGTGATGATAATCTAGGCTACGTTGAGAACTTCCTTAAAATGATGTTCAAAAAACCAAGTGGTGAGTATGTTTCAAATAAAGTAGTAGTAGAATCTTTAGATAAACTGCTAATTCTTCATGCAGACCACGAACAGAACTGTTCTACTTCTACGGTACGTATGGTGGGATCTTCGCATGCAGGACTTTTCGTATCAATTTCGGCAGGTATCGCTGCTTTGTGGGGACCACTTCACGGAGGTGCCAATCAAGCTGTGATCGAAATGTTGGAAGCCATCAAGGAAGATGGTGGAGATACTAAGAAATTCATGGCCAAGGCTAAAGACAAGGACGATCCTTTCCGTCTTATGGGCTTCGGACACCGTGTATATAAGAATTTTGATCCGCGTGCGAAAATTATAAAAAGATCTGCAGACAATGTCTTGGACGCATTGGGGATCGAGGATCCGGTCTTGGATATTGCTAAAGGATTAGAAAGAGAAGCATTGGAAGACTCTTACTTTGTGGATCGTAAGTTGTACCCCAACGTCGATTTCTATTCAGGGATCATCTACCGTGCATTAGGTATTCCTGTAGAGATGTTCACGCCTATGTTCGCTTTAGGGCGATTACCCGGCTGGATTGCTCAATGGAGAGAGATGAGACTCCGTAAAGAACCTATTGGGCGCCCTCGACAAGTGTATATAGGAGAAAAACTAAGATCTTTTAAAGACATTAGCAACCGCTAAGACCCTTTGTAATATTATTTTGGAACCATCCGGTAGCAGCGGATGGTTTTTTTTATATTTACCATTATGATTCACTTACATATTACAGACGAAATCTCGAGACTTAGAGCTGTTGTTCTGGGAAGAGCAGACAGTAATGGACCTGTGCCTAAATTGGAAGATGCGTACGATCCTAAATCGGCAGAGCATATCGCAGCAGGTACCTATCCGAAAGATGAGGACATGGTAAAGGAAATGGATGCTGTGGCAAAGGTTTTTGAAAAGTATGATGTAAAGGTCTACCGTCCTGATAAAATAGTAGATTACAATCAAATATTCTCACGTGATATTGCTTTTGTCATCGACGATAAGTTCATTAAGGCGAACATCTTGGAAGACCGATCTCGTGAGATCGACGCCCTTCACCACGTGATCGAACAGATCGACGCATCGAAGATCATTGAGTTTCCAGAAGATGCCCATATAGAGGGTGGCGATGTGATGCCTTGGGGCGATTATATTTTTGTAGGTACCTATTATGGGGACGATTACTCACAGTATATAACGGCTCGAACCAATATGAAAGCCGTCAGACATCTTCAAACGTTGTTTCCGCATAAAAAGGTAAAATCATTCAATCTCCGAAAATCGAATACTGTGGCAAAGGACAACGCCCTGCACTTGGACTGTTGTTTTCAACCATTGGGGAAAGGTAAATGCATCATCCATAAAGAAGGATTTTTAGAAAACGATGAATATGAATGGTTGCTGGATTTCTTCGGAAAAGAAAACTGCTTTCATATTACCAAAGAGGAGATGTATGAAATGAACAGCAACGTTTTCTCTATAAGCCCAGAAGTAATTATTTCTGAAAAGAATTTCAGCCGCCTCAATAGCTGGTTGCGTTCTCAAGGTTTTACCGTGGAGGAGGTTCCATACGCCGAAATATCGAAACAGGAAGGTTTGCTACGCTGTACAACCATGCCTCTAGTTCGCGACCCTCGTTAGTTTGTAACTATCTTTTCGACCTAGCTTAAAAAAGGGTATGAAAAAAGGAATCGGACTTTGCATCGCTTTATTATTAACTTTCACAGTCATTGCACAAGGTAGCATTGATGGTTTTTACCGTGGAAAAGGAAATGCAACCTTCGTTCTGGGAGGAGGTTATAAAAAAGGTAACGCCTACTTTGCGGGCAATGACAAGCTTGATATTGGCAGAGAAGAATTCTATGTGAGTCTTTTTGGTTCCTACGGAATAACAAATATCTTCGACGTACAAGTATCGGTGCCATACACTGAAATTGGCCCTAATAAAGCATTTCAGGATATCAGATTCTTTGCCAAATATAGGTTCTATGAACAGCAAAAGAACTCTGCTTCTTTTCAGTTGAGCACTGCCTTGGGATTTTCAACTCCACTTTCAAACTATACCATTGGCGGTCTTAATGATATAGGCCAACAAGCTACTTCGTTAGAACCAATAATTATGGGACATTACCAGTTAGACACCGGTTGGTTTGTAACACTGCAAACGGGCTATGCGTTTAAATTTGACGAGGTTCCCGATGCGTTGCCTACTACATTGAAGCTGGGTAGAGCACTGCAAACGTGGTACTTCGATGGATACTACGAATCACAATATTCTTTTGGGGGCATTGATTATAGAGGGACGCCGCGACCACAGAATTTTAAGGAATTTGCGGTGGATTATCATAAGATCGGCGGAACAATATTTAAACCCCTTTTTAAGAATTTTGGGATCTACGGTAGTGTTTCTTACGTGTTCGCCGGGAGAAATATCTTTCAAGGGCCCGGCTACGGATTGGGGTTGGTGTATGATCTCAAAAAGAATAATGCTGAATAAAAATGAGATGTTACGCAGTAGAACACTAATGTACGTATACGGAATCGAAATAGTGTAAAACTTGCAAGGAAAATATTTGAGAATTATGTTATGATTTACCACCGATTCCGACTAGAAAAACACGTAAATTTGCACCTTAAAATTGAAACATTTGGCACAGCAGATCACCAATACCATTTTAATGATTCGCCCCGTGGCATTCCGTATGAATGAGGAGACCGCGGTCAATAATTATTTTCAGGAAGATATCGACCTGAAGAACAGCGAGATCAATACCAAGGCTCAAGCCGAATTTGATGCCTTTGTTGCAAAACTGCGTGCGGTAGGGGTTCGAGTGATTGTTGAGCACGATGACCTTAAAATGGATACACCGGACTCCATATTTCCAAACAATTGGGTAAGTTTTCATGAGAATGGTGTAGTGGCTTTGTATCCTATGTTTGCAGTGAACCGGCGGCGAGAAAGACGCGAAGAGGTCATGGATCGTTTGGAAAGTGAAGGTTTTGTCATTGATGCGTATATGGACTACACCAGTGCCGAAGAAGAGGAACTTTTTCTGGAAGGTACAGGCAGTCTTCTACTAGACCGCGTGCATAAAAAAGCATATTGTGCTTTATCGCCAAGAGCCGATGAAGAGCTACTGATAGAATTTTGTGAGGATTTTGATTATTTTCCGGTGGTTTTCACGGCAAATCAAACTGTGGACGGACAGCGCATGCCTATCTATCATACCAATGTGATGATGGCCCTTGGTGAAAATTTTGCGATTATTTGTTTGGACACTATTGATGATAAAGCTGAGAAAAAGAATGTTGTTCACCATCTGCAAGAGGACGGAAAAGAGATCATCGCCATTACCGAAGCTCAAATGCATCGCTTCGCAGGAAACATGCTTCAGGTGCGAGGTGCAAACGACTCAAAATATTTAGTTATGAGCAAGGCTGCACACGATAGTCTCACTCCCAATCAAATTCAAGCGATCGAGCAATATTGTGAGATATTGAGTAGTGATCTTGAAACTATAGAAACGTGTGGTGGTGGTAGTGCGCGGTGTATGATGGCCGAAGTCTTTCTTCCGGAAGCGAAATAAGAAATCCCGTTGCTTAATTTGCGGCTTCTTTGGCAATATTCCGTATCATCCCTCCGAAGATAAAATAATGAAACGGTAATACCGAATACCAATAGAGTCTTCCCCATATCCCCTTGGGTCGGAAGGTGGCTGTTTGATGTAGTATATTTTCGTTGTCAATACAGAATTCAAGCCAGGCTTCGCCCGGTAGTTTCATTTCGGCAAATAATAGTAATCGGCGTTCGTCTTTATCTGCATAGATCACACGCCAAAAGTCCAATGCATCACCGGCATACAGCTTATTTTTATGCGTACGGCCACGACGTAATCCCACACCTCCTACAATAAGATCCATAAAACCTCGAATTTTCCACAGCCAGTTCCCGTAATACCAGCCACGGGAACCGCCAATTGACCAAATATTTTCAAGAACGGTCTCCGGGTTTGTAAGTTGTATTTTCTTTTCATCCTTCAAACAACCGTATTTGGGTACTTGAATGTATCCCTTTAAGTTTGTAAACCGGCCGGACACCAAAGCATCCTTCCAGCTTGAGATCACCAGATTTTGCTCGATCTTGATGAAAGCTTTCTTTATGGATTCTTCGTAAGAGATAGGCTCGATACCTAATATCTCTTGAAGTTTATTATCCTTTGCTACTACTTCCATTTTCATGCTATCCACTAGATTTACGGCAAGTTTATAGGAGGTACTGGTTACAAAATACAACCAATAGGAGGAGAGTCTCGGCGACATTACAGGAACTGAGATGATCCACAGCTTTAGTTTACGCACTTTTGCATAGATAAGTAACATTTCTTTGTAGGTGTAGATGTCCGGTCCTCCAATATCAAAGGATTGATCGTAGCAGTTTGGATTGAGGATCACTTCCGACAAGAAGGCAATAACATCACGAATCGCAATGGGCTGAATACGGGTCTTTAACCACTTAGGCGCGATCATTATAGGAAGTTTCTCGCAGAGATCCCGTATGATCTCGAAAGATGAGCTTCCGCTCCCTACAACAATTCCGGCGCGAAGCACGGTGAGATGATACGTTCCTTCGTAAAGAATGTCTTCTACATTTTTTCGAGAGGATAGGTGTTTGGAAAGTTGCTCTTCATTGACGATACCACTTAAATAGATTACCTGCTTTACTGTGGTGCCGGCCATATATTCGTTGAAATGAGTGGCAGCGGTAGCTTCCATTTCGTCAAAATTGTTGGTTGAAGCACTCATGGAGTGAATGAGGTAATAGGCGACGTCAATATCTTTTGGAAAGCTACTCGCATTTACAGCTTCCACAAAATCAACCTCAACAACTTGTACACGCTTTAACGTTTCGGGATCTATCGAGAGCCTGTTCTTATCTCGTACACAGCAAATAACTTCGTGACCTTTTTCTAAAAGCGCCGGAAGAAGTCTCATTCCTATATAACCGTTGGCGCCTGTAAGTAGTATTTTCAATTTTTTGTTTAAAGATAGATAATTGTGATTAAACAGGTGGTTAAAGTGTCGTTAACATAAGCTAGGCTATCTATTTAAATGATATCTTGGTATTGTATTTAGTGTAAAGAATATGAAAATATTGAAGATCGTTTTACTTGTTGTTGGTCTTATCTTAATAGTTATGGGACTTTATAACGCTTTTGTGCCTCAGGAAGTTTTGGATATCGGTCCGCTGGAGGTTTCGGCCAAGGAAGGATTAAGCAATCAAACCTTAGGGATGATTGGCTTAGGCGTATTGGCACTGCTTGCCGGGACGTTCTTGAAAAACAGGCGATAGCTTTTAGAGGTCTTCCAATCGTGTGGGTAGCGCCTTGGCTTTAGCGTTAAGAACTTTCAGCATAAAGGAATGGACGGCCGTATCTTTTGATTTGGCTTGTACCTTAACGTAATAATCATCCCGATAGATACTGTATTCTTCGGCATTGCCCTTATACAAAACCAATTTGTAATACGGAATGATTAACGCATACGACTCTAATAGGGATCGAAATCCCACAATAATTCCTCTAGGTCGCAATTCGATATTACATACGTTTCTGTTTGAATCGAGAATAAGTAAATTGTGAATGTGAATGCTAGAGTCGCTGATTAAAAGACGTGGGGACCCTATGCCTCTTTGCCTAATTCGCTCTTTCAATGTAAAAGGTTTGCCAAGTTCTTCGTCAATCTTTGTAGTGATCGGTTTGTTATTGTAAGATACATTCAAGAGCATTCTGTACGTGCTTTTCTTTTAAAGATACCATATTACGGGCAATTCAAACGTTAAATTTCTTGTATCTTTGCACCCGAACACCACACATGTGTTTCCGAAGAGAATCGCGAAAATCACAATGTAGAAAGGTGTTCTTATTGTTCCAAAAGGTATGAACTTACAAGACATTTTAGAAAAGGAAATACAAAAAGCTGCCGCAGAGATCTACGATGTGACATTGGAAACCGTCGAATTTCAAGCGACTCGCAAAGAATTTGAAGGGGATATCACCGTGGTGGTATTTCCCATGTTACGTGTCATCAAAGGAAATCCGGTGCAGATCGGGGAAGCTATTGGAACGTATCTTCAAGAAAAAGTAGCTGCTGTTTCCGGTTTTAACGTGGTGAAAGGATTTCTAAATGTGGTCTTGAGTGACACGTACTACCTTTCTTTTTTTAATGGTATTGGCGATTTTTCTTCCTTCGGAAGAGTGCCTCAAAGCGATTTTACCATGATGGTTGAATATGCATCTCCCAATACGAACAAGCCTTTGCATTTAGGACATATTCGAAATGTATTGCTGGGTTATAGCGTTTCAGAGATCTTAAAAGCGGCCGGTCGAAAGGTATATAAAACACAGATCATCAACGATAGGGGCATCCATATTTGCAAGAGCATGTTGGCTTGGAAGCGTTTCGGAAACGGGGAAACTCCCGAAACTACAGGGTTGAAGGGCGATAAACTGGTAGGGAACTACTATGTGAAGTTTGATAAAGAATATAAGAAAGAAATAGCACAACTTGTAGAAGAAGGAGTTTCAGAAGAGAAAGCGAAAGCAGAGGCACCATCGTTAGTTGCTGCTCAAGAAATGCTTCGCCAATGGGAAGCAGGGGACCCTGAAACGGTAGCGCTCTGGAAGATGATGAATGGTTGGGTGTACGAAGGATTTGATGCTACGTATGAAGCTATTGGGGTTGATTTTGACAGCTACTATTACGAAAGTGATACCTATTTGCTTGGAAAGGATGTGATCGCTGAAGGTTTGGAGAAAGGTGTCTTCTACAAAAAAGAGGACGGCTCTGTATGGTGTGACCTTACACCGGATGGCTTGGACGAAAAAATCGTTTTGCGAAGCGACGGAACCGCCGTCTACATGACACAGGACATTGGAACCGCCATACAACGAGTGAAAGACTTTCCGGATATTAATGGAATGATCTATACCGTTGGAAACGAGCAAGATTATCATTTTAAGGTGCTGTTTCTCATCTTAAAAAAATTGGGATACGACTGGGCCGAAAATCTGCATCATCTTAGTTATGGTATGGTAGATCTGCCTTCGGGGAAGATGAAGAGCAGAGAAGGTACGGTCGTGGATGCCGATGACCTTATTGCTGATATGTCGAAAACTGCCCAAGAGATAAGTGAGGAACTGGGTAAGATCGATGATTTTTCCGAAGAAGAAAAAAAGGATCTCTATCACACTATTGGATTGGGTGCTTTAAAATATTATATACTGAAAGTCGATCCCAAAAAGCGCATTTTGTTCGATCCTGAAGAAAGTGTCGATTTTCAAGGAAATACCGGTCCGTTTATTCAATATACCTATGCACGTATACAGTCTATTTTGCGAAAAGCAGGAAGTCTCCCGGAGCAAAGTACTATGTACGGTTATGTGCTTCAGGAAAAGGAAAAGGAAGTCTTAAAGCAGCTTCAGCTTTTCCCGGAAGTCATTCAGCAAGCCGCCGAACAGTACAGTCCGGCTTTGGTTGCAAATTATACTTATGATTTGGTTCGTCTTTACAATTCATTTTTTCAGAACGTTCCCATCTTTGGGGCCGATACTCAAGCTGAAAAAGAATTCCGCATACGGCTGTCTCATGCCGTAGGAGCAGTGATAAAAACTGCTTTTGAGGTATTGGGAATTGCGGTTCCTGACCGCATGTAATTATTCGAAGAAGCGAAAGCCAATCACCTTATCTTTACCTTCGGCTTTGTCTATATTAACAAAATAGCCAATTGTGCCTTTCTCAAAGACCAGATTGGCCTGGAATTGGTAGATCTCACCAATTTCGTCTCTGTCTTCAGACACCCCGAATGGCTGATAAGCCAGAAGATCGCCGTAGATCATTTCGTTATTTCTAATGGTCTTCTTGACACCGTCACCAATAGAAATGGGGATGTCGGCATCACTTTTTAAAGCATCCAGTTTTCCAAAGTTTCCGTTGACGATGCTTTCAGAAAAGCGTTTGAAATTACCGGACTTCGTAACGAGACTTTCAAGCAATTCGGAAGGATAGAAATAAGAAGCCGAATCTTGTTTACTGTTTATAAGGTCTACACTGATACCGTTGTAGGCTTTTTTTTCTTCTTCGGAAAGACCCTCAAAGACCAGTAATGCGATATTTCCAGACGTTACCGTGGGTGGTAGCGTATCGATCATTTTGCTGTTTGATACCACAATGTTGAACTCTTTCTTGGTACCCTGCGCTACGTCAAAGCTACTTTTCTTTGAATAGGCAGTAGTAGCACCGTAGATTTCTTCTACGGAGTTAAGGCTCTTTTTCTCTGTTTCTGAAGCACAACTTACTTTGATGAGTGCCAAAAGGATAATGGTTAATAGTCTCATAACTTCTATTTTTTATGTAGTTCGTATTCTAATGCAATGCGTACTAGACCAGCGGTATTTCGTGCTCCGGTCTTAATGAGCATATTTCGGCGATGGGTCTCCACCGTACCAAAACTTATAAATAATGTATCTGCGATCTCCTGTGTGGTACATTCTTCGAGGATAAGGAGCAGGATTTCTTTTTCCCTTTTTGACAATGTTGGGAACGGACTCTCAACGCGTTGTTTGCTTCCGTTCGCTACACTGTTGACCACAATAGCGTTTACGGTATCATCCAAGTACATGGCACCTCCATGAACGATCTTGATAGCATCTATAACTTCTTCCTGTCCTGCGTTCTTTAGTACATATCCTTTGGCACCGCTGCTAAGCATGAGTTTAATAAGGCTGCTCTCTTTATGCATGGAAATGGCAATGACCTTAAGGTTTGGAAACTCCTTTAATAAGTGTTTGCACGTCTCTATACCGTTCATTTCCGGCATATTGATGTCTAAGAGTACCACATCGGTTTTTACCGTAGGAATCAATTGAAGGGCCGCTTCACCACTTAGCGCTGTCCCTACCACTTTAATTCCGGGCTCATCTTTTAGCAGTAGTTGCATTCCCTCTATGACCATTTTATGGTCGTCTACTATAAACACATGTATCATACAATAGGAATATTAATGGTTATGGAAGTTCCTCTGCCCGGCTGCGTATCCCAATCAATGGTACCATCCAAATATTGAACTCTGCTGTTTATGCTTTTAAGTCCGAGTCCGCCACGCTCGGTAGCTCTTTGTTGTTCGAAACCTTTACCATCGTCTTCTACAATAATGTTCACATTTCCGTTGTAACCAATTATTTGGATAAGAATTGATTTGGCTTCAGCGTGTTTTCGAATATTAGAAATGATCTCTTGCAACAGTCGATAGATCATGATCTCCCGTGTGGGATCCATTTTTTCAGGTAGCTTGTTCAATTCTAAAGTTACTTCATACCCTTGTTCATGCAATTGTTCACCTATATCTTCTACGGCACCCTTCAACCCGGAGAGCGATAAGGCGTGCGGCATCATATTGTGCGAGATCCTGCGCACTTCCAAACAGGCTTCGTCTATGAGCGCATTTGTCTTTCCGGTAAGATTGAGTTGCTCCAATTGTTCTATTTCACGCTGTACGGTTGAGAAATGTGCTTTTACGGTACTTAAGAGTCCGCCTAAACTATCATGAAGATCTTTCGCAATACGCAGTCTTTCGGCTTCTTGTCCCTCGATCATGCTACTAAGAGCCAATAATTTATTCTTTTGTTGAAGTTCTGTGATGCGCTGTGTTTGAAGGGTTTCTTTTTGATGGGCAATGGTCTTTTGATATTTTAAACGCTTACTGAAGAACAAGAAGGAAACCAACAATAAGATACCTAAGGCGATCAACCCAATTAAGATCTGGGTCTTTTGTTTTGAATCTTTTTCGATCTGAAGGTTTTGCTCTGCAATCTTCCGCTCTTTGATCTCGGTATCGTATTTTACTTCAAGCTCTGCAATGTTCCTCTGCATCCTTTGTGAAGAGATACTGTCTCGCAATGAAGCTTCTAAGATCTTATAGGTGTAGGCGTCCTTAAAGTTTGAAGCCGCCACGTTGATTTCCGCCATTTTGGTATACAGATAAACAAGCACTTGTGGTTTTTTAACACGCGTCACCTTTTGTATGGCTCCTTCAAGAAAAGGGATCGCAAGTTCGGGCTGTCCCATTTTAGCATAGGTGTCGGCCAAGGCCATGGTGTTGAATGCAAAAGAATTTATGCTGTTCAAACTGTCACTAATGGTAATGGCTTCCTTTAATCTTGGAATGTTGGACGGATCGGTCCTTTTTTCAAAAATGCTTTTTATAGGCATGTGACCGGCCGGGGTATTGGGGTGTGCTTCTTCATAATAGGCTGCCAATCGCTCGGTATATTTGGCAAGTTCCAAAGGAGCATCCACTTGTGAGAAGTGGTCCACGAGGATATACAGCACAAATCGGTTGGAAGGGGTGTTTCCTGCATCCTCAGTGAGCAATCCCATTTTACGGTAATAGGCTGTTTGGCCTTCAACATCGCCCAACATGTTTTGAAGCAGACCCTTATGGTAATAGAAGTTCCAGAGAAGGTCCCGATTCTCCGCCTTTTCTGCCATGGGCTGTGCCGCATTGAGGTGAAATAATGCCTTGTCTGGTAAATTCTGAAAGAGATACGCATTTGCCACCGAAATATGATACTCGATCGTCGCCCGTTGGTCCTGCAATTTTTCTGCCAACTCCAATCCTAACAACTTGATCTGTAACGCCTGATCGGTGAGTCCCTTTTGAGATAATTTTTGACTGAATCGCGTATAAAGAACCATACGCCCTAAATCTGTACTGTCCTTAGAAAGTGCATATTCAAAGAGCGCTTCGGCACCGGAATGATCTTTAAGTATTAAGGAGTTGATAAAATGGTATGCTTCCTTTTTTTCTTCGTAGGGTTTATCGCTGAGTGTTTGTAATGTGCTGTCTAAACGTTTCTTTATATCTTTCTGCGCCAAAACCAATTGCGGTATTCCGAGGAAAACCGCAATTGGAAACAAAAAACGAATGGAAATATTGGCTAGCATACTCAAAAGATATAAAATTTTAACGAGTGTTATTATGAGTCGCCTATCGGGACTTCATAGAAACAACCAATGTAAACTCACCTTCACTTAGCCCATCTGCTCCAGTAACTCCAATCACAACGCGATACGGATTGTTAATTGCTACCAGATTGGTCACTTTTCGGGTGTGGTCCTGTGGCGCTTTGCCGCTAAAGTTTCGTTCTTGTTTGTGATCTGCTTCACAGCGAATACATCGCGGCAGATTTGGTACAAGGTAATTACTGTTAACTCCAATCTCATAGGCATACACACTAAAATTGGCAGTGGGATCCTTCGGGATTACCGTTACTTCCATTTCACTGTATTTAGGAATGATCCCTGTAAAAAAGAGATGTTTGCCCGTAAACTTACTTTTCTGAGTTTCAGGAAAACATGCGTTGGAACTGTTCCAAGCCCACGACAGGTCGTCTAGTACTATGCCTTCTGAAAGATCCCCCGAATAGGCTACCTCTTCATTTGGTATAGGTTCTATGGTATATACCTGAGGTTGTGCCTGAAGTATATAGGTGCCAAGCACCAGTGCAATGATTAATGTTGTTTTCATATACAAAGGATTAGGGAGCGTTGCCACTCCCGGTTGCATGCTGCTTTATGCTTTTTTCCCGTTGATTCGGTATTTGAACTTATTTCCTACCGAAAGGTTCTTCATGGCGACAATAATGATCTTTCCACGAACATTGTTTAGGGTAAAGGTTTTTACCTTTCCGTTTTTGTCGTTTGGAAATTCGTAAGTTGCTTTTTGTGTGGTTACACCATCGCGGCCTTGTACGCAAATTACGACACCGGTTTTCGCCTTTCCGTCGTATTTATTAATGGTGATCTTTACCGAATCGTCAAAGGATGGTGGAGAGACAAAGGTACTTTTGGTCTGCCCGGCAATGCTTCCGGTTTCATTTCCGCCATCCAGTTCCAAAAGTCGGGGCCCGATGGTTGCACCGCCATTGGCAGCGATCCAATTCCATACATTCTTGATCTTTTGCACTTCGGCCTTAAAAGGGATGAGTTGGATGTTGGGTTTCCAAGGGCCCCATTTTTCCCAGGTCTTTTCGGCCAATTTTACTCCCTGATTACAATTTTGTGCTGTCGTTTGCATATTGAATGCCAAGAGTGCGATGATAATGATGATACTTGCTTTTTTCATGATTGCTTTAATTTAATGGTAATTAATGGTTTAAGGTATTTTAAAGGTAACGTGTCCGGCAAGAATTTCTATCTTAGAATTCTGAGAGGAGTTTAAAATGTATGAATTCCGATAGCTTGCTTTCTTTCGATCGCGGCCGTTAAAATGCTGCGATCTGAAATTCAAATTTTTCCGAAGCCTCTTTGTTCTTGATGGCTATACTTATAATTTTTCCTTTGACCGCTTCCAGAACAAAGGTTTGGTCGCTTTCTTCACCGGTAAAATGAAATTGATGCATATTTTGAGTCGCACCTGTTTTGTCGTGAGCGCAGATCACCACCTCGGCTCCAGCACGGTGTTGTGTATTTTGTATGGTGATGGTAATGGATTCCTTCGGAACAAGAGAAGTGATGTACACGCGCTTTTTAAGACTCTTAATGGTTCCTCGTTTTTGTTTCCCATTTATAAAAAGTAGCTTGGGAGCATCGCTTTTAAATGATAAGGAAGTGAGTGAGTTGCTTAATGAACCTTTCAAGGTGTTGAATTCGTCCATTACAGCGTCGGGGTTGGTAAGTACCTGTTCCAGTGTTGCTTTTTCCAAAAGGGAATTGACCATGTCCAAACCTTCATTGCATTCCTGCGCACTGGTGGTAACCGAAAATACCAAAATAATGATTGTAACAAATAATGCCTTTTGCATGCTGTGAGATTTACAGGTGTAACATAGTGCTAAATTACTGTGTATCTTCATGTAAGGCATCAAAGAATTCTACTAGCAATTTAAAATATATGATTTCAGGGAGAGCTTTTGAAAAGAATGGTACTTAGAAGAGAACTTGTACAGATAGATTGGGTGTAAAACCTAAGGAGACTTCCTTTACTTGATTGATCCGTGCGTTGCCGTTGGAATCGGTATCCAAGGCATAGCGAATGTTTAAAGTGTTTTTTTGATCTAGCAAGTTCAAGACAGCGAGATTGAGCTTTGCATCGACCCCTTCGGAAAGTTCCCAGAGATACTCGGCAGAAACATCGGTGCGATAATAATTCGAAAGACGTTCTGCATTGGGTGCTGCATAGAGAATCGTCTCGTCTCCATCAATGATCTCAATGGCATCTGTGGCCCGCGGGAAAGTATTTGGCTTCCCTGTTCGATAATGAAAGCCTACGGCAAATTTCAGCTTGTTTAATGTATACGAGCCTGCCGCTGTTAGCGAATGTCGAATGTCGAGGTTGTGGGGAAAAGGATTGGGATCGAGCGTTGCAAAAGTATAATCGTTTTTCATATACAAATAGGTGAACCAAGCACTAAAGCGATTTGTCTTTCTATTTAAAGTGAATTCGGCTCCTTTTGAGGCATAACTACCTTGTGCGCTTACAAACTGAAATTGATTTTGAAACCCTTGATTTGATGCTGTGATGCCTTCTACCTTTTTGTAAAACCCTTCCAGATTAACAAACCACACATTCTTTTTATACAGCAATCCTACCGATAGTTGCTTGCTTTGTATAATAGGTGTTTCCGTCTCATCGGCCAAGACCCAGCGGCGCTTTTCTACACCTAGAAAATCACTGTCGAAATCGATACGCTGTGTGACGGCCTGGCTTTTCAATTCGCCCAAAGCTTCCAGCGCAAAGCCGCCTCCCAATTTCTGATGTATACTAAATCTGGGCTCCGGAAGAAATCGATCGAACTTTTCATAATAATTGGCGCGTAAACCACCTCTTAGAATAGAATTCTTATTGGAGGAGGTATAGATGAGGTCTGAGAACAGCACATGGGACCGTAATACTTTCTTTTCGTAGATTCTGAAACGAGGTAAATTAACATCTTGTAGATTGGCGATCCCTATTTCCGAAAAATGATAACCTCCCTTTAGCTGAAGCACGTTATCTAAGCTATAGGCAGCATCTAGTTTTAAACCGGCATCGATCACTTCATTTTCCTGTTGTTGAACTTGGGTGGTAAAGATGTCGTTATTGGTTGCGTCTAAAAGATAATAACTACCATAGACCAGTGCCGTGGTCTCAAAGTAGGCTGTCCAATTTCGGGTCCAAGCAATACCTGCCAATACGCTTCTTTGTTCTAGATTACTCGTTTTGGAGTTAGCAGCAGATTGTAACGTTTCGGTAAAATCTAGCTTATTGTCTGCCGTGAATGTGGTGAACCGTATTTTATCCTTTTCTGAAAGGTCCCATAGAAATTTGGCACTGAGATCGTAGAAGCTAAATGTTTCGGACAAGGATAAGGTTCCCGGCGCAGAAGGATTCTCCTGATTGGTGATTTCAGTATCCTGGAAGATTCTTTCAGAATAGGTCTTATAGACGGGAGTTTCAAAAAGGGAGTTAATAGAATGCCTTCCTGAGAGTTGCACAGAGCTCCTATAAGAAGTTGGAATGTCCAAGTAAAAGTTACCGTTGATCAAGTTCACGCCTGCTCCGCCTTCAAATTTTGAGGTGATCTTGTCTTTGGAGCGCATGTCGATCAGCCCAGAAACACCTTCGCCATACCGGGAAGGCGTTCCATTTTTATACAGTGTCACCTTTTTTGTAAGATCGGGATTGAATGCAGAAATAAGTCCGAAGAAATGGCCGCTCTGATACATTTTTATATCCTCGTACAGAATTAGATTCTCATCATGCGTTCCGCCGCGAATATTGATGTTGGAAATGGTCTCGTCTGCACTTTCAACACCGGGAAGTGCCTGTGCAATCTGTAACACGTCATTTTCTACCTGTCCGGGGAGCAGTCCAAAATTATCGGTGTTTAGAACGATGGCTCCCTGAGTTGTCTTTTGGATACCTTGGGTGAACAAGGTCTCTAAGGTGATGGCATTTAACGCTGTTACCGAAGGAACCAACAGAATGCTGTAACAATCCTCAGTAAGCCGATTAGTACTTATTTCGGTGGTCTCGTACCCCACATGAGAGATCTGAAGTGAGGTATTCGAGTATGTTTCGGCTACATAAAAAATACCTTCGTTGTTGGTAACTACGGCAAAACTTCCGTCTATGGTCTGTATCGTGACGTCCGGGAGCGGTAGGCCTGTTTTGGCATCGTAGATCTTTCCGCAGTAGGAGGCTTCCTCATTTTTAAGCGTGGCAGTAATATAACGATCGTCGATGCGGGTAAAACGCAAGGGGGTGTTTTGGGTAAGATAGTCTAGGGTGTTTTCCAACGAGTTCCCCTTGGAAGGCGGAATGATAACAATTCCTGTAACGTCTGAAGTAGCATAGGAAATACTCACATTGTAGGTTGTCTCTACCTGCTCGATCACCGCTGTCAAGGAAATTTTTTGTGTATCTTGGGAAAGCACTCGTGAACACCACAAAAGTGCTAGGACTGTAAGCAATGCAATGTTCTTTCTACTGACTGCCTTGTGCATATATTAGTACTTCCCCATTAGTTACCGTATACTGTAATTGTAGCGGTTCACACACCGATTTTAATGCAAGCTCCAGATCTGAGTGTGTAAAACTACCGGTGAACCGTTGTGACAGATCGATCTTCGCTGCATTCACCTTTACGGGATAATACCGCTCAATTTCTTGTAAAATAACACCAACAGGCATGTTCTCAAAATGACTTTCGTCAGTTATCCAAACAGGTGCTGTTGCATTGGTAGGTGTATGTACTACTAACGTTCCGTTCTCGACTTTTAGTTTATTGCCTGCGGGCAATTTAATGAGTGTGTCGTTATAAGCAACACTCACTAGACCTTCATAACATTGTACATGAAATAACGAGTCGCGTGAGAAAACGTTGAACTGTGTTCCCAGTACAGTGACCACACCTTGCGAGGTATTCACAGAAAAGGTACTGCCTTTAGAAACTTTAAAATAGGCTTCCCCACTAAGAGAGAGGGAGCGCTCACGCTTCCAATCACTCTTGTTATAGGAAAGTTGTGAATCGGCATTGAGTAGTACTTCCGAAGCATCGGGTAACACAATAGACTCTTTTTGGGCAATCCCTGTGCTTACAGTAGTATCCAGCGTATTTAGATATAGATAACCCGCGCAGATCACGGCTACAACCGCTGCGATCTTTAAGAGTGTCTTTACAGGGTTGAGTTTTTTGACGGAAACTTGTGTATCTCGTTTTGAAAGAATAGCTTGATACGTGCCGGCACTATCAAACTGCGGTGCCTCAAAACCCAAAGCCGCTTCCGAGATCTCCACATAGGAAGCATATTCGGGAGAGGACCTAAGAATCTGGATCTCTTCTGCGCTGGCTTCGCCATTCAAATATTTATGTAATATGTAATTTTTATCCATGATTTGCGTATATCATACCTACTAATAGAACAGGGATCATCGCATTTACCCTACCCTTAATTTAAATTTTCTCGATATCGTTTCGCAGGGCAGCCAGCGCCTGACTCATACGTTTTTCTACAGCTTTCACCGAAATATCCAAAATCTCGGCGATCTCTTTATACTTTTTGCCTTCAATTCGGTTCATTAAAAAAGCGGTGCGTTGTGCTTCGGTAAGCCCTGCGATGGCATTCTCTATTTTTTTGAGATATTGTTTTTCCTCCAATAGGAATTCCGGAGATTGATCATTAACCTTCATGGGCTCAAGAGCAGCATGCTTTAATACCACCTTTTTATGTGCTACCTCATTGAGAAACGCATTGTTCGTAACGGTATATAAAAAGGATTTTGCTTTCGACAAAGGGACCTTGGCACAATTTTGCCATAATTTTATAAATGCATCCTGCACAAGATCATCTGCCTGAGCCGTATTGCCACATTTAAAGTAAATGAAGTTCCAGATCTGTTTACTGTAATCTTCATATACTTTCGTAAAATTATGCTCCTTACAAACGTTTTCGTTTTCTTCCATATAGGGTGAGGTCTTGCCCAAAGATATTTAAAAACTTTTTTTATATACAACGTAGGGTATTTTAAAAGTGAATTGTTCTATACATAAAGACCCCAAAAAAATAGTGCAATGAAAAATTTACTTAGAATTCACTTCCTGATCCTTCTCGTATTAACGTTGCTTTTTGGCGCCTGTCAAAAAGAAGAAGAAGAATTTATTGATGAAACCGAAGAAGAGACCATTACGGCTAATTCAACAGCGACCCAACTTCTTATTCGATCTTCCGAAAACGCAGGAGATTTTGATGACATTATCGACGGAAACAGTTGCGCAAGTGTTGTCTTGCCGGTTACCGTAGTTGCAAATGGCCAAGAAGTAGTAATTAATAGCGAAGACGATTATGATATCGTTGAAGCAATTTTTGACCAATTTCCAAACGATCAAGATACGCTCGAGATCCAATTTCCTATCACCATCCTCCTGGAAGATTTTACCCAGATCGTTATTAATGATCAAACCGAACTGGATGCTATCATCGCGGCTTGTGACGCAGATATTGATGACTCTATTGGCTGTGTAGATTTTGTTTACCCTATCACGTTCTTTATCTACAATTCCAATCAGCAGCAGATAGGCACGAACACCGTGCATAGTGATGTAGAACTTTACCAGTTCTTGAGCAATTTAAGCAGTGACGAATACATAAGTATCGATTTTCCAATTGCCGTGATCGTGAACGGAGTGCAATTTCCGGTGGCAAATACCCAAGAGCTTATTGCTATTATAAGCAGTGCCAATTGTGACGATGATAGTAACCATGATCCTATCGATAACACTCAATTTACAGAGGACCTTACGACTGGGGTTTGGTACATCACATATTACTTTGATGATTACGATGAGACTTCAGATTTTAATGGCTACGAGTTCGATTTTGCATCAGATAATACCGCAACTGCCACCAGTGGAACTACCACAGTAAATGGTACTTGGAATTTGACAGGCAGCAGTTCTCCGGACTTGGTTCTTTTCTTCGGAACGAATGATCCTTGGGACGAACTGGACGAAGACTGGGACATCATTGAAGCAACCTCAGAAATCATTCGCCTACGTGATGTAAGTGGTGGCGATGGAAGTACCGATTATTTAACCTTTGAGCGTACACCCAACGACGGGGGATCCAATACAGATGTCAATGAACTTATTACGCAATTGACAACCGGAGATTGGTACGTGAACCTTTACGATGATGAAGGCGATGATGAGACGTGCGATTATGTCGATTATACTTTTACGTTCAATACCAACGGAACTGCAACTGCCCATAGTAATTCAACTACCAAGAACGGCTTTTGGAGTGTGGAAATTAGCAGTGACAATACCTTAGACCTAATCCTGAATTTTGAATACGACAATGAGGACGATCCTTTTGAGGACCTTAATGACGATTGGGATGTACTAGGTTTTGATGCCACTTTTATCAACCTCCGTGATATTAGCGGCGGAAACGGCGGCACCGATCTCCTTAATTTTGGAAGAACGCCTTACGACGACTGCAACGGCGGTGGTGGCGGGGGAGATGATCCCGACCCACAAGAACTTCGGGACATTATGGAAACAGGTACTTGGTATGTAGACACCTATTTAGATGATGGTGATGATGAAACCGCAGATTATTCAGGATATACCTATACTTTTTATTCCAATCAAACAGTATTGGCTACAAACGGTTCCGAGAATGTGCAAGGGATATGGATTGTGACTGTGGTTGCAGCAGAACTCAATTTTGAGTTCGATATGGACAGCCCTGTTAACGGTACCGATGACGACGAATATAAAGTAACAGCATTTTCCAATAACTCCGTGACGTTTATAACAAGGGATAGCAGTGGCAATGTGGAAGACACTTTAATAATTAAGAGAAACTAATAAATACACTATGAAAAAAATGAAAAAGAAAATGATCCGTCTGGTTGTAGCAACCTCTCTATTAACTGCTGTAATCGCTTGCAGTCCTTCCAACGACGACTCCTCGTCTAATGATGCAAGTGCCCAACAAACGGCAGCGATTGCCCGAAACGGCACCTGGGAAATCACCTACTTCTATGACACAGACCAAGAAGAAACCGGTAATTTTAGTGGCTATAGTTTTAGTTTCAATGAGAACGGAAGCTTAGTTGCGGTTAATGGCAGCACTACAGTTACCGGTACCTGGTCTGTAACGAATTCCAGTAATTCCAGCGATGATGATGGAAGTAATGACGATGATGATGACTTCAACATCTTTTTCGCGTCTCCGCGTGAGTTCGAAGAGCTAAGCGACGACTGGGACATCATTTCGGTTACCGAAACCAAGATCGAATTGATCGATGTGAGCGGAGGAAACGGAGGAACCGATTATTTAACGTTTGAAAGACAGTAACTCCTCCATGATTGTTTTTGCCCCAAAGAGCCGGCTGGAATTTTTCCGGTCGGTTTTTTTATGCTGAAAATGTTCCTTGCTCAATCGGGGCGCAGCGAAGCTAATAATGTTTCCAAAGTTTCCCTCGCTTCGGAAGGAGCCAAAATTACACTGCGTCTACTTCCATTTTCGGTGCTGCTAAGTATGGCAGTACGCATCGCTCTCTTTGTGCGATGTGTTTCTGAAGCATCCAGTAAACTTTCAGCTAAGGAAGCGATCTGAAGAAAGGATTTTTCAGAAAGGATACACGCAAAAGGTGTTCCGCCACTATAATACCCCGATGAACTTTCCGAAGCCGTCACAGGATCGAAACGAACCTTATTCCCCGAAATGTGATAGGTATTGTTGTTCATGTCGGTGTAGGTATACACAATCGAAGTTTTAAAGGAAGCACATCCCGTGTTTGCGATCGAAAATAATAGGAGCATCATGACTATGGTTCCTCTCATCTCTATTTTTTATAAAGTTTTTTCCCTGCTTCTTCATATTTGTCGCCTGCTGTCCAGAAAGGGGTCACGGGATCATTGGCGATCTTACGACCGGACAATACATAGGCACTAAAAAACTTGAGGAGATAGTCGTAATCCAGGCTTTCTGCCTCGTCCCCCGGGCGATGATAATATTGGGTAAGTGTTCCATCAAACGCTGTAAAACCTAAACTAAAGGTAGGTGCTGGTATCCCCTTGGCGGCAAATTTTACATTATCGCTACGGTCAAAAAGTCCTTGCTCGGGTGCAGGGTCATCTACGGCGGTAAGTCCAAATGCTGTGGCTGCTTCTTTTATGTGTGAACCAGCAGAGGTCCGGTTCAAACCAATAATGGTGGCAAGGGAAGTATCGTTATACCCTGCATTATCACTGTTAAAGCAATAGACCATCTGCTCTAGCGGAAGCACGGGGTTCTCCACGTAATATTCACTACCTAACAATCCTTTTTCTTCTCCGGTGAACAGAATGAACAAGGCACTTCGTTTTGTAGGGTACTTGGCCAGATTTTGTGCCATGCTCAATACGGTTGTGATACCCACAGCATTGTCTCGCGCACCATTATAGATAGTATCTCCTGTCTCATCCGGTGTTCCAATACCCACGTGATCGTAATGACCCGAGTAGATAATGTATTCATCTTTCAACATAGGATCTGTGCCCTCCACCATGCCTACCACGTTTTGGGTTGTAATAGTTTCGGTGACAGCAGCCTCCATTTTCAATGTACTCTTTACCGTATTTTTTTCGCTAAAAATTTTTGAATAGGATCCAGTTTCGTCCCACACCCAAATATAAGGCAGGCCGTTTGACTTAGGTGCCTCTTTAGCTTCGTTGGTGGCAAGACTAATTCGTGAGTTGGTAAAATTATGATCAATGAATCCCCACAGGTTCTCGTCGGTAGAAAGCAGTTCGATCACACCCGCTGCTCCTGCTTTTTTCGCCAAAGCCATTTTCTTGTCACGATATCCAAATGCGCTACGGGCATCTGTGGCATCGGGCCCTCCGGCCTTCATTACTACAACTTGGTTTGCCACATTCTTTCCTGTATAGTCTGCTTCAAGTCCATATCCAACAAAGACGACATTTCCGGTATATTCTAAGGGTACCGCTTCAATAGCCACTTTATGACGAACCGATACTCCATCCAACGTAAGGTCTGTGTGTTTTGGTGGGCTCACTCTTTGCATTGGGATATTTTGGTAGAAAGTTCCTTCCTTCGATGCCGGTTGTACTCCATAGCCCCGCATTGTATTTGCCAAATAGGAGGCGGCGATCTTGTTCTCTGCGGTTCCCGTTTCTCTTCCTTTTAGGAGATCATCTGCCAAAAAGTAGATATGGCCTTCTATGGCACTCTTGCTAACGGTATTTTGGACTAGCTCTTTATCGGTTTGTGCTAAAATAGTGATGCTGCATACAAAGAGCAGCGAACTGAACATTAATTTCATGCGTATGTTTTAAGGGTTATTTCTCTAAATGGTAGATTTCCATGATATCTTTAAGTATGTTGTTGAAATCGATCTTTAGGTCTATTATTTTTCCGGTATGTATATCGAATACCCAACCATGTACCCGAAGGTCTCTCTTTCGATAGGCTATTTGGACATCGGCTGTTTTAATGACGTTCACGCATTGTTCTTGAACATTGAGTTCAACCAAACGGCGGTATTTTTCCTCTTCATCTTCAATGGCGTTTAGAGCAACACGATGAAGTCGGTAAACATCTCTAATGTTGCGTAACCACGGATTTAAAATACCGAGGTCTTGTGATTGCATAGCAGCTTTAATACCACCGCAGCCGTAGTGTCCGCAAACAATAATATGATTTACTTTAAGAAAACGTACGGCATAATTGATCACAGACATGGCACTTAGATCTAAGTTGGAGACCATATTGGCAATATTTCTTAGAATAAATGCTTCACCGGGTTTTGCTCCCATAAGTTCTTCGGCTGTCACTCGGCTATCACTGCACCCAATATAAAGTACTTCGGGGTGTTGCCCTTCACTTAAGTTTCTGAAATAGTTAGGGTCAAGTCCTAGCTTTTCGTTAACCCAAGCTTGATTGTTCTTAAAGATCTGATCAATATTCATACGTAGATTTCGTGATCAATATTTTTTAAAGATAGGTAAACTTTAAAAATAGAAGCATGAGCCATCGTTAACTTTTTCAGAAAACAGAAGGCCGGTTCCCAATATAGAACCGGCCTTTTGTAATAGTGAGATGTATCTTATTGAAAGTTACTTATTCCATTTCTGTATCTTCCTCCATGCTTGCTTCTTCTTGCGCTGCCTGCATTTCCATTTGTGCTAGCACGATTGGGCTGCGATCGTAATAAGCATACTCTTTAACTACCTTGCCATCTATAAATTGCGCAGTAAGGTGTACCGGCATCTTGTACGTTTGATTGTTCGCTGTCATGGTACCTTCCCATACACCCCAAAAATTTACCCAAGTTTCACCATCATCAGTCACGACCATTTCAATATCGCCTTCATCTTTCACGAATCCGTAAGATGAGTAGGCAGCCGTTGTTTCCTTAAATGCATTTGCATTGTCTGCAGCCGATAAAAATTTATCAGAAGTATTGTGGTAGATCTTTGCCGTATCGGCATAATGACTCTTGTATCCTTCCCAGTCCCCGGCTTCATACGCCGCCATTGCAGCTTTTAAAGAATCGATCTCCGGTGAAGTTTGCGTGTATCTTTCGGGTTGTTCTTGGCAGGCCGTAAACATTAAAAGTGTTAAGAATAAAATTCCTGCGTTTTTCATTGTTTTCATACGATAGTTAGTTAGTTAATATTGGTTTGAAAATTATAGTAGTATAGCACAGCAGGAGACTAAGTGAGAGAAGGAGGCATATGTATTTGAAATACAACACTTTAAATATACATATTTTTAGAATAGTATTTCTACGTATTACTACGTATTCTGTTATTATTGTTAAATATAAAGGGCTAGCGCACTAATTAAACATATCTTTGTGCAACATAAAGAAATGACGTTACTCTAAATTGTCATTTTATAAACAATTTATATGTCATTTAAAACGCTTGGGCTTTCCGATGCCCTGTTGAGGTCCATCAGCAAAAAGGGATACACTTCCCCGACGCCTATCCAACAAAAAGCCATCCCCAATATTTTAGAACGCAAGGATATCTTAGCCTCGGCACAAACCGGTAGCGGAAAGACCGCTGCTTTTGCTTTACCAATGCTTCATATATTAAACAATCAGACACAATTAAGACAGCGCCCGGTACGCGCCTTGATCCTAACCCCAACCCGAGAATTGGCAGCACAAGTGTATGAAGAATTTAAAGAGTATGGGGAGTTCACATCCTTACGCGCTACCGTCATCTTTGGAGGTGTTAATGCGAATCCGCAAATAAGAACCCTTCGGCAAGGCGTAGATATTTTGGTCGCTACCCCCGGCAGATTGTTGGATTTACAAAATCAGCGGGCCGTGACTCTTTCAAATGTTGAGATTCTTGTACTGGATGAAGCAGATCGTATGCTAGACATGGGATTTCTTAGGGATATAAAAAAAATTATTGCCTTATTGCAGGGGAAGAGACAAAACCTGCTTTTTTCGGCAACCTTTTCAAAAGAGATAAAGGAATTGGCAAACACTTTTTTGCACCAGCCCGTGCAAGTGGAAGCCACTCCTGAAAATACTGCGGTAGAGATCATCGATCAAATTGTGTATCGAACCGACAAGAGCAAGAAGACCGACCTTGTAATTAAGCTGATATCGGAAGGAGACTGGCAACAAGTCCTCATCTTTACACGAACAAAACACGGTGCCAACAGATTGTGTCAAAAACTAGATAAGGCAGGGATTAGTGCTGCGGCAATTCATGGAAATAAAAGTCAAGGGGCACGCACCAAGGCGTTGTCTGGTTTTAAAAGCGGGAAGGTACGTGTGCTCGTTGCAACCGATATTGCTGCACGTGGGCTCGATATACCTTTATTGCCGCATGTAATCAATTATGAGCTCCCTAACGTTCCTGAAGATTACGTGCACCGAATAGGTCGTACCGGAAGAGCAGGAGCCTCCGGAGAAGCGATATCTATTGTAAGCGTAGATGAGAATGAGTATGTGGCCGGTATCGAAAAGCTGTTAGGAGAACCCCTACAAAGCGAAACGCTCCCCGGTTTTGAAATCACCGAAACCCTTACAGAAGTTCTGGAACGTAAAGCAGAGAATAAAGCACAAAACCAACGCGGTCGCCAAAACAATACTAAAAAGAAACCTCAGCCCAAAGGCGGAGGTTATAAACGCCGCGGAAGACGTTAACATCAATACCGGATCATCTCTCTACTTCGTTCCTGCCGGAATATAAGAAAGGTCTCTCCTCATATAGCCATTGAGCGTTTCAACACGAATGATCGAACTCAAGAGTTGCTCATATATCTTGTTGCGTTCTTCGGCTAACAATTCTTTGTTTTCCTTGCGGATACGCTCGTAATCTTCCGGACTTTTAGCAGAAATTGCTACCAAAATAAATTGCCCGGGAGCCCCGAAACCACTACGGTAAACGCGATAGTGTTCAGGTGAATTTTTCTTAGCGTAAAGCTGTTTGAACTGCATAGCCAGATCCAATACCTTATTAAAATTTTGCGGGGTGGTATACCAGAATTCTAATTTTCTAAATTCCAAGCCGTCTTCGGCAATATCCACGCCTCCCGGCATATAGGAAAGCTCATTATCCAGGTGGATGATGTAGTCGCTGTGAGTATCATAACAGTTGTCGAAATTATCGAACAATTGATTGAACTCCTGTTCTCCCATCTTACTCTGAAGCCCCGAAAATCGGCTCTTATCAAGATCGGCCATGTTGTCTATCGGAGATAAGTGAAAATACCGTAAATCGTCGGTGGAAACGGTATACCAATGGGCAGTGTCAATATTAAATTTCTTACAGTTGTTTGCAAGAATGCTGCAGTACTCTTCATAATCGGCTACCTTAGCCGGATATACCGGGTCTTCATGAACCCAAAAGGCCTGTGAATTCGTATCCTGTGCATAATGTGCTTCAGTAACAAACAGTAGTGCGATCAATACTAAAATAATGGATTTTGGTGATTTCATATGCTTCGAATTAGTGTTGGTGTGGTAGTGCTACAATCCGAGTGTAACAAATAGTAAAAAGCATTCTGTGATGAACCTTATATACCGTCAACCTTTAAGTGACGTCTTCTATCCTGTGCTATTTTTGAATGATACATCCTTTTTTTAGGCTGTATTGCAAGGTAACTTCCTATTAAAGATACAAAAGATTTATATATGCGGCATGTTTGTAAAAGAAGGAGTTGTATTTTCTTCGGAAGAAACCTCCTAATAGCATTCTTATAGCAGTTAAAGATCAGTCACACCAAGGTCTTTAAAGCCAAATTGTAAAAAGCGGAGCGAAATAAGGATTTCTGAAGGATTTATTACGGCATGGCACCTGCTTGTTAAGTATTAGGTTTATGGGATTTTACCGTTTATATGTGTTGAAGAATATTACTGTTTTCTTAATTCTTATTCATAAATGAAAGCGACCTCGCGTAATTTTTTAACGACAAAGACCATGAATTTAAATCAACTGTTGAAAGAGGGGGTATAAAGTCAATCTTTACGAAAAAAGTGATAACATGAGGTAGGTCTATTATTTTTAATTACGCGTTTTATCTTTCCATACTTCCTACTTTGTAACTCCCTTGTCAATTAGTATCTTTGCACCTCCAAACACCCAAGTCAAGGAAGCGGGTGGATTGCAACCCTAAAGAGAAAGAGTATGTTCGATAATTTAAGTGATAAATTAGATAAAGCGCTACACGTACTAAAAGGCCACGGAAGCATTACCGAGGTAAACGTTGCGGAGACTTTAAAAGAAGTTCGCCGTGCACTGCTTGATGCCGATGTTAACTTTAAGATCGCTAAAGAATTTACAAATACTGTCAAAGAAAAAGCCTTGGGTCAAAATGTATTGACGACTTTACAGCCGGGACAATTGATGGTGAAACTGGTAAAGGACGAGCTCACTGAACTCATGGGGGGTGAAACCGCCGGTATCAACTTGCAAGGTTCACCAAGTATAATTTTGATGTCCGGACTTCAAGGTAGCGGTAAGACCACATTCTCGGGGAAATTGGCAAATTATCTAAAAACAAAAAAAAGCAAAAAACCATTATTGGTCGCTTGTGATGTTTACCGTCCGGCTGCGATCAATCAGCTGCATGTTGTAGGCGATCAGGTTGGGGTAGAAGTGTATAGTGAAGAGGGGAATCTGAACCCTGTGGAGATCGCACAAAATGCGATTGCGCATGCCAAAGCGAACGGACATAATGTAGTTATTGTGGATACGGCAGGACGTTTGGCCGTAGATGAGGAAATGATGACCGAGATTGCCAATGTTCATAAAGCGATCCAGCCTCAAGAAACATTGTTTGTGGTAGATGCGATGACAGGGCAGGATGCTGTTAATACTGCGAAGGCCTTTAATGAACGGTTGAATTTTGAAGGTGTAGTTCTTACAAAATTAGATGGAGATACACGAGGAGGTGCCGCTATCTCTATTAAGAGCGTGGTAGATAAACCCATTAAATTCATTGGTACCGGCGAAAAGATGGATGCGATTGATGTGTTCCACCCTGCTCGTATGGCCGATCGTATATTAGGGATGGGAGACGTTGTTTCCCTTGTAGAACGTGCCCAAGAGCAATTTGATGAAGTGGAAGCGCGTAAGCTTCAGAAGAAAATTGCAAAAAACCAATTTGGGTTTGACGATTTTATAAAGCAGATCCAACAGATCAAAAAGATGGGAAGCATGAAGGATCTGGTAGGGATGATCCCAGGGGCCGGAAAAGCGTTAAAGGATGTGGATATCGATGATGATGCTTTTGTTCATATTGAAGCGATTATTCATTCCATGACCCCCGAAGAGCGAAGTACACCTTCTGTAATCAACGGAAGCAGAAAAAAGAGAATTGCCAAGGGGAGTGGAACATCGGTGACTCAGGTGAATCAACTGTTGAAACAATTTGATCAAATGAGTAAAATGATGAAGATGATGCAAGGGGGCGGAGGTCGCAAGATGATGCAAATGATGGGCAAGATGAGATAATAAATAAAAAACAACCATATATATACGCCCATGACCATACTTGACGGAAAGAAAGTATCCAACGACATTAAAAACGAGATCACTGCCGAAGTGGCTAAAATGAAAGCCAACGGTGAAAAAGTACCCCATCTTGCCGCAGTGATCGTGGGTGATGACGGGGCAAGTCTAACGTATGTGGGCAGTAAAGTGCGATCCTGCGAACGTGTTGGTTTCGAGTCGACCATGGTGCGACTACCACACACAACGAGCGAATATGAATTGCTTCAAAAAATTAAGGAGCTTAACGAAAATGACGACATTGACGGTTTTATAATTCAACTGCCACTTCCGCCGCAAATCAATACGCAAAAAGTATTGATGGCAGTGGATCCAAGTAAGGATGTGGATGGATTTCATCCGGAGAATTTTGGGAAAATGGCCTTGGACATGAGTACTTTCATACCGGCAACTCCATTTGGGATATTGGAACTTTTAGAGCGGTATGATGTTGATACTAAAGGGAAACATACAGTAGTCATAGGCAGAAGTCACATCGTGGGGAGACCCATGAGTATTCTAATGAGTCGTAAAGGGTGGCCCGGTAATAGCACCGTTACGCTCACGCACAGTAACACAAAAAATATTGCGCAAATCACTACGCAGGCGGACATTATTATATCAGCCTTGGGTGTGCCCAATTTTCTGAAAGCAGAGATGGTCAAGGATGATGCGGTGGTGATAGATGTTGGTATTACGCGTGTAGCCGATGAATCTCACCCAAAGGGATACGTGATTACCGGAGATGTTGATTTTGAGAATGTGAGTAAGAAAGCAAGCTTTATTACCCCGGTTCCAGGTGGTGTAGGGCCTATGACGATCGCAATGTTATTAAAGAACACTCTGCTCGCCAGAGAACAACGTAAATCGAATTAAATTCCCTTTCCTTGTTGGAGTTTCCAGTCCAGATAGCGATGCAAATCGCTTTCAATCCATCCAATCCCAATAGAGAGGATTGCCAGATCATCCAAATACCCTATTCCGGGAATGAAGTCGGGAACAAGATCCATAGGATTCAATACATAGAGGAGCGCCATAACAATGGTGGCAATGGTAAACCAAGGAACATTGCTATAGTTCCCATTTTTCATGTCCTTCACCATGGCCATCATGAGCTTTCCAATTTCCAAATACTTGCTTAAGGGGCTGGCATTACTAAGTTTTTTCGAAATAGCCTCTTGATTTTCCATTAGAATTTCAACATCACCATCCTCAACCTTGGTGATTTTCTCTTTGGCGTACGATTCGGCCGCATCGTTTGAAGCTTCGGTCTTGGATTTATTTTTTCTGAATAGCATAAGTGTCATTGTTAGTTCAAGAAAGGTACTTGAATTGCTTTAGAAATTATTTTAAAGAAACGTTATAAAATTTCGAAAAGAGCCAAAATTTTGTGAACAAAAATTAGAGCCGTTCTTCTCCGTTGCCCACTTCTTTCCCGTATTCATTTTTGTAGATACGAAGGACGATAAGGAATAAACTAATAAGTAAGGGGCCGAATATTAATCCAATAAAGCCAAAGAGAGGTACCCCAACAATCACCCCTATTAAAGTAATTAACGGATGGACATTGTCGAGTTTTTTTAATACATACAGTCGTATGATATTGTCGGTAGAACCAACAATTACAAAGCCATAGATTAGAATTCCCCATGCCTGGAAAGTATCCCCGGACGAAAGGGTTAGGATAAACACCGGCAAGATGCCCAATAATGTACCTACAAATGGAATCATGGAGCCAATGGTGACAATTACGAACCAAAACAACGGATCCTCAATTCCAAAAATTAAAAAGCCTATAAGAGCAACGATACCTTGCGCTAAAGCCACCAATGGAATTCCCAAAGCATTGGACCTTACCATCATTTGGACTTCTTTGCCTATGGATTTTAGATTTTTTCGATTGATGGGAATGTATTCGTAAAGCGATTCTTTTAGCTCACTTCTGTTGGTAAACATATAGTATAGAAGAAAATACATAAGACCAATAGAGATGAACATGTTAAAGGTTCCCCCGGCAAAACTCTGCAAATTTTCTGAAAGCCAAGAGGATACGGCGCCCGCATCGATTTGCGAATTGAGATCATACCCTACTTTTTCTTCAATGGATGTCAATTGCTCTTTAAAAGCTTTCACTACCCGTTCCGAATTTTTAACGGCATTGCTTATCTTGTTGGTAAGCATAAGGACGATCCCTGTGACGGGAATTAAAATTCCAACAAAGGAAAGAAACATTAAAACCCCGGCAGCCAGATCGGGATGCCATCCTTTTCTCACTAAGCGAGCCATCCATTTTCGCATGAGCACGTAGATGGTGATAGCGCCTAACACGCCCGATAAATAAGGCAACATCTCCCTAAAAATTAGTCCGCCCATAAGAAGGATGAGCAGCAGGACAAAGATTTGTCGGATGATTTTCGGGTTGATAGATCTCATATTATTTTATTTCGCAAACAATTGATCAAGGTTCTTGAATGCTTTAAATGCTAGTGCATTTCCCGAAGGGTCCTTAAAGAACATGGTAGCTTGCTCCCCGGTTAGCCCTTTAAATCGAATGTAAGGTTCAATGATAAAAGTAATGTTATTTTTTTTGAGTTTTTCTGAAAAGGCCGTGAAAGTTTCCATGTCCAATACAACCCCAAAATGAGGAACCGGAACATCTTTTCCGTCCACCAAATTTGTTATCGCTTCTTCTGAAGCACCCTCCTTGTAATGGATCACCAATTGATGCCCGAAGCAATTAAAATCCACCCAATGATCACTACTGCGTCCTTCAGAGAAACCAAGCACATCTCTATAAAAAATTCTACAGGTGTTGAGGTCGTGTACAGGGATTGCCAAATGGAATGGTGCTACTGTCATTTGTACTAATTAAGGATTAAGAATAGTTGTTGGCCTTTAAAAAAGCGGTTATAAATAGTTTCGTATTTTTTTTAATGGCGTCTATGGAAGTGTCATCTTCATAGTCTAAATAATACGTTACAAAAATAAGCCGGTCCCTAACAAGTACTGCAGTCATAGAAACGCCCATGGTACGAGCTTCATTTTCATTCGCTATGTTCATAAGTAGGATAAGGGTCGAGGACCTACTGTTCAATTTGTATTTTTCGATAAGCGTAGGTTGACTCACTTCAATTTTCTTTTCTGAAAATGCAGCACTGTCATTTACTGCTTCCATGGTCTTGTCTAAGAAGCCGCTGGTCATCATGGTCATGATCTGGTTCATCTCATCCGCCGTCATGTGGTAGTTCTTTGCCATGTTCGCAGCATAGATCTGATAATAATTATCGTAGGAGACATTTCCAAAGGTCGAAGCATTCTTACACAATGTGTCTTCAATATAATACCCCAAAATTGTATTCTCTGAATCGTTGAACTGATCCACAGCAGCGCGTACATTAGGATTGTCATAGCATTCACTAAGACCTGAGATTTCTGGGAAGCATACACTTAGATCCCCAAAGGTCGCTTGACTCTCACAGTGGGGTGCATCTTGAATGGCTGTTGGCGATGCATTGTTCTTTTCCGAAGGGTCTTTACAACCTACCAAAGTAGCGAGCAATAAAAGAAGTAAGATGGTTTTTTTCATGACCCCCAATTTTAATTTTTGTAAGGGTGATGAAGTTTCGTTGTAATACTTACTGTGTTCATACTACGCCCTTAAAGCAGTTGCGCCATATTGTTTGTAGAGGTTTTCTTGGACACATTTTTGCTACATCCTTTAAAAACAGCTAAGACGAAATACACGGCATAACCGCTTGACTATTCGAAGGTACAAAATTATCTCTAACACTACTTTATTCAGACATACTCTAATTAGAGCGCAGCGACTTAATGAGTTGCTTTTTATTCATTGTAGAGCGTCCATCGATACCAACCTTCTTCGCTTGTTGGTATAGTTCCTTTTTCGTCCACGCTTCATACGGTTGTGCTTTTCCCCCTTTTTTCCCGGCATCAGGCGTATTTGCGATACGGGCAGCCTTTTCTTTGCTGTATCCTTTATCGCGAAGTGCTTCGTACTGGTCTTCATTTTTAATTCTTGGATCTGGCATAGCAATTAAATTTAAAAACCCTCACAAGGAGGGTTCATGTTATTAATTATTAGATTCGGCTACATCGGTATCCTTTCTGTATTTCAGCAAGCCTATTCCTGCAAAAAAGAATACAACGCCTAAAATAATAAGGGCCCAAGGGCTAAGTCCTACATTCGCACTTCCAAAAGCGCCTAAGACGCCCATGACCAAGGAGATTCCGCCTCCTATTGTTAGAATAAATCCTAAAATCTTAATCATAATTTTCAGGTTTGGTGGTTAATACGATTAAAATTAGGAGATAAGAATTACATGCCGAAGGAACTTAACAAAACCTTGGTATAGTTTTTAGAGAACTTTAATCTTCGGCATCCCAACCGATCATAAAATACTTAAAGGTCGCCTCATCCGGAATTTGGGTCACTTCGATCTTTGCATTGGAGTCATACCTTAAATTTTCGGGAAGTTGTTTTTTATCGATGGTTATAAAAATATCACTGTTCTCTAAAAAAACGACCACTGAATTTATAGTTGATTCAATATCTGCGATCGTATAATTCTCTTTTACCGTTTTAAACGTACTGTTCATGTTAAGCCCCTTATCTGTCTCGTAGCGCTCATCGAACACCTGAACATTGGTGATCACCGAGGTTGGGTCGCTTTCATTATCGGGGGATAGCAATAGTAATTTCTTGCCTCCTTTTTCATATATCTCTACTTCCCCTTGAGTTCCTAGAGCATCGGCTATAGGGTTTAACCGCACAATGGAATCTTGTGCAAAAATAGAATCGATCTGCTTCATCTGTACATCTTTGGTAAGATTGCCAATAGCCCCTTGTTTAATGAGGAAAGGGTCGTTGTCTTTTCCGCATTGTACAAATAAAAGGGTGAGTAATGCTCCTAAAAATAGAGTCTTTTTCATATAAAGTTTGGTTCTTTTTGAGTTATTAACGCATCATTTTTCCGAGAATTCCCAACACGCTGCGTATTACAGTTGGGCTCGTAAGGGTTTTTACCAAAGGATTTTGAGGAGCACGGCGGCGTCTGCTGGTTGTAGTTCTGGACGAACTTCGTTCGACAGCTTCTTTCTCCCGTCGTGCTTTTTCTTTAGCTTCTTCTTGATCAGCAAGTTCTATCTTCTCATTGAGAAGTTCATAAGCACTTTCCCGATCGATGGTTTCGTTGTATTTTTTAATTAATTTGGAATGAGCTGTCAATTCTTCCAACTCGCTATCTTCAAGCACGTCCATACGCGACATGGGTGCACGCAGCAGGGTAGCGGCAAGCGGTGTAGGGATCCCTTTTTCATTTAAAGCCGAAACAAGGGCTTCTCCAATTCCCAGCGAAGTGAGTACTTCATCGGTCTTATAAAAGGTGGAAATGGGATAATTTTCGGCCGTAAGCTTGATCGCTTTTCGGTCCTTAGCTGTAAATGCCCGAAGGGCGTGCTGCACCTTCAATCCCAGCTGACTCAATACAGCATCGGGTACATCGGTAGGATTCTGGGTAACGAAGTACAATCCAACGCCCTTTGAGCGAATGAGCTTAACGATACTTTCAATTTGATTTAACAAGGCTTTGCTCGCTTCGTTGAAGATTAAATGTGCTTCATCAATAAAGATAATTAACTCGGGTCTTCCCGTATCTCCCTGTTCGGGAAAAGTAGCGTAGATCTCAGCCAAGAGCGATAACATAAAGGTGGAGAACAGTTTAGGGCGGTCTTGTATGTCTGTTAACCTCAGTATGTTGATATAACCGAAACCATTCTCGTCGATACGCAAAAGATCGTCTGTATCGAAGGATTTTTCACCAAAGAACAGATCTCCGCCTTGTTGTTCCAATTCCACGACCTTTCGAAGGATCGCTCCCGTAGATGCCGAAGAGATCCTGCCATAATCTTTGGCAAGCTCTTCTTTTCCTTCCTCGGTGGAGTATTGAAGTATTTTTTTAAAATCCTTCAGGTCTAGTAATGGCAGCTTGTTATCATCGCAATATTTGAAGATGACCGAAACGATTCCCGATTGGGTATCGCTCAAATCTAAAATACGGGACAGAAGCACGGGCCCAAATTCACTCACGGTAGCTCGCATGCGAACCCCTTTTTGTACAGAAAGGGATAAGATCTCCACAGGAAACTTCTTTGCTTCAAATGGGATTCCTATTTTTTCATGACGTTCATCGATCTTGGCGTGTCCGGGACTGGGTTGCGCGATACCGCTAAGGTCTCCTTTCATGTCCATTAAAAGTACTGGAATGCCTTTTTCTGAAAGATTTTCGGCCAGTACTTGAAGCGTTTTTGTTTTTCCGGTACCCGTAGCTCCGGCAATAAGTCCGTGACGGTTCATGGTCTTTAAGGGAACTTTTACCAATGCATTTGTAATGGTTTCTCCGTCCAGCATGGCCGCACCTAACGTAATGGCATCTCCCTTAAAGGTATTTCCTTCAGTAATATGGTCAAAAAATGTCTGTTGATCTGCCATCCTTCAAATTTTCGATAAAAATAACAATTGTCACACTGCCAGTGAAATATTCCGTACTTTAAAATTCTAATTTTATAACAAATGAAACAATTATTGATGCACTTCGTTTTGTTTTTCCTTTTCTTCGGAATGGCAAGTTGTAATTTTTCAGAAAAAGATAGAGAATCGCTCCCTGTTTCCGAAGCAGAAAACATACAAGAGATCGTTTTTCATCCTTCTCACGAATCGGCAAAGGCAAATGTTCCCTTTAGTGATGTCGTACAGGTAGGTAATTTTTACTTTCTTTCGGGTCAAATTGGTATGGACCATAGTACGCGCGAACTGGTTCCGGGTGGGATCGAGAACGAAACAGTACAAACCTTAGCGAATATAAAAGACGTGTTACAGCAACATGGTTTGGACTTAGGAGATGTTGTAAAAGCGACGGTCATTCTGGAAGATATGGAAGATTTTGAGGTTTTTAATCGTATCTACAGTCAATATTTGCCGCAAAAACCGGCACGCACGACTTTTGCAGCAAAGGGATTAGCAAGAGCGGCAAAGATCGAAATAGAAGTGGTCGCTGTTAGAAAGGATTGAATTACCGTAAGGTTAGATCACTTAGAAAAAATAGACTGCTAATTTATCTTCTCAATGTATAGATTGGACGATCCCACAGAACGTAATACCGCCGCATTTGAAGCACCCGATTCGATAACCTTTACGGTAATAATATCGTTGGCATTGAGGGTGAAGATTTCATTGAGATGTAACGATGATTGTTCATGGTTGTTGGCAAGTCGTATATAACCGGTAGAGGCATAAGCGCCCATTCGATTTCCGTTAACGGCAAAATAGATCTCAGGAGCCTTTCGTCCGTCGTTTGAGGAACTTGCAATCGAAATATTTACATTTAGTTTATACCTTCCGCTTTCGTTGATCTGTAAACGATTTCCCGAAACCCGGAACAAGCTTGCATTGTCGTTCCATTCCTCATTTCCGAAGATAGGAAGATCGATCACCATCGCAGGATTGATGTCTGTGGTGATATTGGTATTGGAATACTTGGCCGACTGACCAAGATCTGAGGTTCGCGTACTGCGATCGTGAACGGATATCCAGCTCGGTATGACTGGAGTTCCTTCGTTATAATCGAATGTATTGGTAGAATTATTGTAAATAAAGAGCCCTTTTGCAGGAAGCAGAATAAGGTTGCGTTGGGTAGTGGTCATGCTTGGAATCAACATACCTTCAGAAACAGATTCAACTTGTAAAATGGCAGAATTGTCTACGGTCTCGGTGCCAATTCCAATTTGTGAAATTCCGAAGAAAGAAAGAAACAAGAAGCAAATTGTGAGGGAGCGCGTATGTTTCATCTTATAATTTCTTTTCAACGTAGAAGGTTGTGCTTCCGGCATCACGTAGTAGGACAGAACCCGTATTAGCTGCTCGAAAAATTCTTACGGTTACTATATCATTGGCATTTAATTGTAGCACCTCCCTGAGGTGCAGCGATGTTTCTTCATGATTATTGGCGCTTCTAATGTACCCTGTGGAAGCGTATGAGCCAACGGCGACACCGTTAACAAACAGTCGCATTTCAGGAGCATTCCGGTCGGTCGAACCGTTATTGGCTATGGAAGCGTTAACAATAAACTCGTATCGTCCGCCCTGCGTAATAGTCAATTGATGTCCTGAAACCACATACAGTCCAGTATCATCGTTCCATAGCGCGTTCCCGAATACAGGAAGGTTAATGGCACTCGCTTGATTCACATTGGTGGTAACATCTGTATTGCTGTATTTAAGAGAGCTGCCCGGGACGCTTGAAGAAGTGCTCGTTAAGCTCAGCGCTCGCCACACAGGCGTTGAGGGAGTATTTGCATTGTATTGAAATTCATCCGAATCGGTATTATAGATCATTAGTCCGTTGGCAGGATTGCTAATCGTATTTCTTTGCGAAGTGGTCATGCGCGGCACCAACATCCCTTTATTCGTGGAGAAGACGTCGAGTGCTGAGGACGCGTCCGGAGTGGTCGTGCCTATGCCAACTTGAGCGAGAAAAGAATTGGTAATAAAAAGAAGAGCTATTAGTGAGGAGAATGTGTTTATTTTCATGGCGCGGGGGAGCGATGTGTTTAAAAATATACGTAAAAATAGAGTTGTAGGTTTTTACTTGAAAACAAGATTGATTTTTTTCGTTTAAAGGGGATTATTTAGGGATGACCGACATTAGGGGATCATTTTTTTTATGATATTTTGTAAGAATTCCAGAAAATATCACGGGAGTTTTTTATTGCAGAAAAATAGTGATACCGGCCTATTCAGTTTTTTTTATTTCGGCTACCTGTCCAAGCACTTAAAAATGTACCTTTGCACCCTATGCAAAAGGAGATTCAAGTACAGGTAGAACAGGGAGTCATGCTTCCGTTGATGGAAGAGTTCTATACCATTCAAGGGGAAGGATTTCACAAGGGAACTGCGGCTTATTTTATACGTATTGGTGGCTGTGATGTGGGATGCCATTGGTGTGACGTAAAGGAGAGTTGGAACGCTGCCATTCACCCGCCCACCTCCATTGATGCTATTGTTAAAAATGCAGAATTGCATTCTAATACGGTAGTTGTAACCGGAGGGGAGCCGCTCACCTGGAATATGGGTCCCTTAACTCAATCCTTAAAGAATAAGGGGCTGCAAACACATATTGAAACTTCCGGAGCGTATCCGCTCACGGGTCAATGGGACTGGATCTGTTTGTCGCCTAAAAAGATCAAACTTCCTAAGGACGAAATCTATAAAGCGGCAGATGAGCTCAAAGTGATCGTCTATAATAAAGATGATTTTCGTTTTGCCGAAGCACAAGCCGCTCAAGTTTCTTCAACATGTATCCTGTATCTGCAACCGGAGTGGAGCAAACGCGACACTGTAATTCCTTTAATTGTAGACTATGTCATGGCAAATCCCAAATGGAAGGTTTCCTTACAAACACATAAGTACTTAAATATTCCCTAGATAACGAAGAGTGCCTCTTAAAGCGACTTGAACGGAATTTCTATGTACGTACTATCCCAGCCGATCATAAGGGTCGTGCCATCGGGATCGGGGCGAAAGACCATGGACAATGATTCTGTGGGTGCCACGGTTTCTCTGGCAGGAACATTAATTCGGGCAATATCCTTTTCTTTTTTGTAGCTGTAAGCACCCCAGGCGTTGGTATCACTGTTTATGATCACGGTCCAGATTTCTTTACCCGGAATGGTATACAGGGTGTATGTACCCGGTTGTAAGGTATGGGTACCGAACAGCATAGGCTTGTAAAGGGTAAGCTCGGTTGCTTCATTGGCTCCGGTGCGCCACACCTTATCAAAAGGGACCAGATCACCAAAAATCACGCGACCTTTCTTAGAGGGGCGGCTGTATATTACACGCGCCATAGGAGGCGCATTTCTGTCGGCTCTGGCGATCGCAAGATCCATGGGGCTTGCATCCATTTTCGGAAAGGCTTGTGCCTCTAAAGATTGAGAGAACGATAAGGTGGTGAATGTGAGAAAAAGAATAGAATAGAATGTTTTCATAAAATGGCGTTCAATTTTTTTTTGATTGAATAAAAGCAACGGATAAAAAACCACAACTTTAGTGCCAATATAACGCTAAAAATACAGTTTAAAGTATACAATGCGCAAGCGAGCATTTCATATTTAATTTAAAGCATTCAGGAGCCGTATTTTTTTCACAAGAATTTGTTAATAACTTGATGCCTATAAATGGCCGAATCCCCATATTTTAATAGGGGTTTTGTTATATTTGTTCGTTATTAAAGAATTGAACAAAACGACCTAATTTTTATGAGCGAAGAACAAAAAAAAGGCAGCTATGGTGCCGACAGTATTCAGGCATTGGAGGGAATGGAGCACGTACGCATGCGTCCGTCCATGTACATTGGTGATGTTGGTATACGCGGGTTGCATCATTTGGTCTATGAGGTAGTAGATAATTCCATCGATGAAGCGATGGGAGGTTATTGCGATACGATTGACGTATGGATCAATGAGGATAATTCCATAACCGTTAAAGATAATGGACGAGGAATCCCTGTTGACCTACATAAAAAAGAGGGTGTTTCGGCTTTGGAAGTGGTTATGACCAAGATTGGTGCGGGAGGAAAGTTCGACAAGGATTCCTACAAGGTTTCCGGAGGATTGCATGGGGTTGGGGTTTCTGTGGTAAATGCGCTGTCTGAAAACCTGAAAGCTACTGTATATAGAGACGGAAAGATTTGGGAACAAGAGTACGAGCGCGGTAAGACGATGTATCCCGTTAAATCGGTTGGTGATACCAATGAGCGCGGTACTACGGTTACTTTTAAGCCGGATGAAAAGATCTTTCAGCAATCGTTAGAATACAACTACGATACCTTGGCGAGCAGGATGCGTGAGCTATCCTTTCTAAACAAGGGGATTACTATTACGTTGACAGACAAGCGCCAAACAGATGAAAAAGGTGAGTTTGTGAGCGAAACCTTTCACAGCGAGGAGGGGTTGAAAGAGTTTATCCGATTTTTGGACGGGAACCGAGAGCCGTTGATCGCAGATGTGATCTCTATGGAAGGTGAGAAGAACGATATTCCGGTAGAAGTTGCCATGGTATACAATACATCGTTCAACGAAAATCTACACTCTTATGTAAATAATATCAATACGCACGAAGGAGGAACGCATCTGTCGGGATTTCGTCGCGGGTTGACCACAACATTGAAAAAGTATGCCGATGCTTCCGGAATGCTGGACAAACTGAAGTTTGAGATCTCAGGCGATGATTTTCGGGAAGGATTAACTGCGATCATTTCGGTAAAGGTAGCCGAACCACAGTTTGAAGGACAAACGAAGACCAAGTTAGGCAACCGTGAAGTGACTTCGGCTGTAAGTCAGGCAGTTTCTGAAATGCTGGAAAACTATCTGGAGGAAAACCCCAACGATGCTAAAACCATAGTACAAAAAGTGATCTTGGCGGCTACGGCAAGGCACGCCGCAAGAAAAGCCCGGGAAATGGTGCAGCGCAAGACCGTGATGAGCGGTGGCGGACTCCCCGGAAAACTATCCGATTGCTCCGAGCAGGATCCTGCAAAATGTGAGGTCTTTCTTGTGGAGGGTGATTCGGCAGGAGGAACGGCCAAACAAGGCCGGGACCGTAATTTTCAGGCAATTTTACCCCTTCGCGGTAAGATCCTGAATGTGGAGAAAGCAATGCAGCACAAGGTCTTCGAGAATGAAGAGATCCGAAATATCTATACCGCACTGGGAGTGACCATTGGTACCGAAGAAGACAGTAAAGCACTTAACTTAGAGAAATTGCGCTACCACAAGGTAGTGATTATGTGTGATGCGGATGTAGATGGTAGTCACATCTCTACCTTAATTCTCACTTTCTTCTTCCGTTATATGAAGGAATTGGTCGAAGCCGGTTATGTATATATTGCCACCCCACCACTATATTTAGTAAAAAAAGGGGCAAAAAAGGCTTATGCTTGGACCGATAAGGAACGGGATGCCTTGAATGCAGAATTTGGCGGAAGTGCAAATATTCAGCGATATAAGGGTCTTGGAGAAATGAACGCCGAACAATTATGGGATACGACCATGAATCCGGATTTCAGAACGCTACGACAGGTAACCATCGATAACGGAACCGAGGCAGATCGTATCTTCTCTATGTTGATGGGAGACGAAGTACCGCCGCGACGGGAATTTATCGAAAAAAATGCGGTGTATGCTAATATCGACGCATAATTATTTTTAGTTAAAATGAGCAAGCGCCCGGAAATCTTCCGGGCGTTTTGTTTTTAAGAGAATCTTATTCCATTTTAAAACAGATAATTGTACTTTTGCACGACATTTCGAAAACGATCTTTTCAGAAGGAAAAACAATAACCATATAAAAAATCTATTTACATGAAAGTAACAGTTGTAGGAGCAGGTGCGGTAGGCGCAAGTTGTGCCGAATACATTGCAATTAAGAATTTTGCCAGTGAAGTGGTGCTTTTGGATATTAAGGATGGCTTTGCCGAAGGAAAAGCAATGGACCTTATGCAAACAGCATCTTTGAACGGTTTCGACACCCGTATTGTGGGGACGACCAATGAGTATTCAAAAACGGCCGGAAGCGATATCTGTGTCATCACCAGCGGGATTCCTCGTAAACCCGGAATGACGCGCGAAGAATTGATCGGGATCAATGCGGGGATCGTAAAGGAAGTGGCTTCTAACCTTGAAAAACATTCTCCCGACATGGTATTGATCGTGGTGAGCAATCCTATGGATACCATGACCTACTTGGCCCACAAAGCCACAGGACTTCCGAAAAACCGAATTATAGGTATGGGAGGCGCATTGGACAGTGCGCGTTTTAAGTATCGCTTGGCGGAGGCATTGGATGCGCCTATTAGCGATGTAGACGGAATGGTGATTGGTGGACACAGTGACACCGGTATGGTGCCGTTAACACGCCTGGCAACGCGAAACAGCGTGCCGGTCTCCCAATTCATGTCCCAAGACAGGTTACAACAAGTTATGGAAGATACCAAAGTTGGTGGCGCAACGCTTACGAAGTTATTAGGAACTTCGGCTTGGTATGCTCCGGGAGCAGCTGTTTCTTCCTTGGTTCAAGCCATCGCATGTGACCAAAAGAAAATGTTCCCTTGTTCCGTAATGCTGGAAGGGGAATACGATATGAACGATATTTGTATTGGAGTACCGGTTCTCTTAGGAAAGAACGGAATTGAAAAGATCGTAGAGATCGAATTGAATGCTGAAGAAAAAGCGCATATGAAAGAAAGTGCCGAAGGCGTTCGTAAGACCAATGATTTATTGGAAGTGTAGATCGATAAGGCTTTGTATATCAGTCCTCATGAGATGCTTCTCATGAGGATTTTTTGTATGATGCAAACGCATCGGTATGACGAATATCAGTTTTTAAAAGAAGGGAGCGACGTAATTTTGTCGCATGAAATTGATAGTCCTATTTACTGCACTCTTAATTCTTGCCAAGCCATTATGGCCTGTAGCAGAGTATGTAATGAATTATGATTTCATCGTGGAGCGCTTGTGCGAAAACCGTGGCAAACCTGAAATGGAATGTAACGGGAAGTGCTACCTTTCCAAACAACTTTCCAAAGAAGCGGGAGATTCACAAAACAATCCCTTCGAAAAATCATCTGCAAAAGACTTTCTACAACAATGGGTACGTTTTGAAGAACGTGCCATTTTCCAATTCCTTAACCTCGTTTCAAAAACAAAAAAAACAATACACTTTAGGGCAAAACCTGTTCATTCCGGTCTGTTTGCCTTCGCACTCCCAAAACCCCCGGAAGTTTGATATTTTTCATCTGCCTTTTCATGCATTGCATCGAAATAAGGTCTTACTGAATAATCAATATCAAAATTTCAACTCATGAACATTGCTAATAACAGGCCGCTCCCGCTATGGGATCCCGGCAAGATGTCTGGTGTCATCTTATGGGTGCTCGTGCTATGCGTGTTTTGTTCTAAATCACATGCACAGGAAATTTCTGTAGATAGTTTATACATACTTCCTGTCGATTTGAACGAAGTGGTCATTCTGGGAGCCAAAAAGCGCCTCACACATCAAAAACAACACAAACCGTTGTCTTCTTTAGACGAATATTTAGAGACCGCGCAAAAGATAAATCTCATTAAAAGGGGAGCCTATGCGTGGGAACCCTCCCTAAATAATATGACTTCAGAAAGGCTTGCTGTTACAATAGACGGGATGCAGATCTTTGGAGCTTGTACCGATAAAATGGACCCTACCACCTCCTACGTGGATGTTTCTAATCTGGAAGAGGCACAAATTCAGTCGGGTCAACAAGGTGCTCTGTTTGGAAATACCATTGGTGGCGGTATCAATATGAAATTGGGTCACAGTCGCTTCAAGGATAAGGGCTGGTACGGAAGCGTGGAAAATGCTTATGAAAGCAATAATAATTTACGCATTGTTGGTGCCGAGTTGAATTATTCCAAACCTGAATTTTACATCGACGGTGATATTATCTATCGCAAGGCTGACAATTATTTTGCTGGCGATGGTGAAGAGGTGGTATTTTCACAATTCGAAAAATACAATATTTCTTTGAACAGTGGAATTCAATTTTCCGAAGGGAAAAAGCTGGCAACCACGCTCCTTTTCGATCAAGCAAACGATGTAGGGTATCCTGCTTTACCTATGGATGTATCTCTCGCGAGGGCTGTAATTACTTCGGTGAGTTGGCAGCAGGATTCTATTACAGGAAATTTTAAAGATTGGGAGACAAAAATCTATTACAACAACATAAAACATGTAATGGATGATACAAAACGCCCCAATGTGCCCATTCACATGGACATGCCGGGTTGGTCAACAACTGCTGGAGTTTATTCTCAAATGGAGCGAATAAGCGGGAAACATGCACTTTTATTCAAGATCGACGGATTTTATAACAGGTCCTTGGCAGAAATGACTATGTACCCCAATGACCCAAATGAGAATGAGATGTTCATGCTTACGTGGCCCGATGTTCGTACAACCAATACCGGAATATATTTGGCAGACATCATAGCGCTTAAATCGTTTACGGTAGCGCTTTCTGGACGTCTTGGGCTTCAAAATACAAATGTGGCAGATGATTTTGGATTCAACAGTTTAAAGATCTTCTATCCTGAAATGGAGCGTTCTAATACCCGTTTTCTGAAAAGTTTTTCGGTGACTTTTAGCAAGGATCTAAATGCTTTTAGCATGAGTTTGGGCGCAGCTTATGGCGAGCGAGCTCCTTCGGTTTCTGAAGGATTTGGGTTTTATTTGTTCAATAGTTTCGATGCCCATGATTATATAGGCAACCCAAACCTTACGAATGAACAATCGTTGGAGACGAACGCGAAAGTATCCTACAAAAAAGAAAAACTTTCTGTTTCGGCAGAAGTCAATTTCTTTCACATTCCTAATTATATAATCGGTGTTCTCGATTCAAACCTATCGCCTATGACTATTGGAGCTGCCGGTGTTAGGGTGTATACAAATTTGGAGTACGCACAGGTGTTCAATTCGGCTATGTCTGCGAAATATCAATTGCTCAAGGGAATTCATTGGAGCGCCGGACTGTCGTGGCATCGTGGAACCGATAACGAGGGCGAAAACCTTCCGCTCATTAGTCCTTTGACATACAATTCGAGTCTCAGCTATACAGGGAAACGAACTTCCGCATCAATTTCCGTCTCAGGAAATGGAGTGCAGGAGAACTTTAGTGTCCGGTACGGCGAGGATCAAACAAATGCCTATACGGTCGTGTCGGCTACATTAGGACGCCGCTTGGTGATCCACAAAAACGACCTCTACGCAAAAGCCGGGATCGAAAATATATTTGACACTTCGTATTCTACTTTTTCCGATTGGAACAACATTCCAAGAATGGGACGCAACATCTTTATGTCTCTTTCTTATTCAATTAATTAACAACAACTTTAAAACATAAAAAATGAAAACTATAAAAAACATATTATTTCTACTGCTTGCAATAATGGCAGTAACCTCTTGTTCAAAAGACGATACCGAAATCATTGAAGAGACCGTTGATCCCATGGCAACCTATAATCTGATCAAAGCATTGGATTATACAGATCATGTGATAGAGATCTATTCTGAAAAGGAAGCACTCACCGTGGGCTACAATCCAATGTTCATTCGAATAAAGGATAAAATTGCTGGAAGCTATATCTCAAACCCGAACCTTTCTTGGAAACCCATGATGCACATGGAAACGATGATGCATTCGGCTCCTGCTTCAGAAATATCCGGAAGCGCGTATCCTACGGTTTTTTCAGGCTATATTATTTTTCAAATGCCCGGAAATGCTACCGAGTATTGGGACATTACCTTAAATTATACTGTGGCAGGTGTCGATATGACCAAAACAGTACGTATTGATGTTGTAATGCCTTCCGACGGTCTGAAGAAATCACAGGTATTTATGGGAAGCGACGATGTGCGATATATTTTGGCGTATGTGGATCCAAAAATGCCTCAAGTGACGGTCAATGACTTTACGGCTGTTCTATATAAAATGGAAGACATGTTGACTTTTAGCGTGGTCGAAAATTATAAAATTGCGGTAGACCCAAGGATGCCGGGTATGGGGAATCACTCTTCACCCAACAATCAGGATCTTACATATATGGATGCGGACAAGATGTATCACGGTAAACTTTCCTTAACCATGACGGGATACTGGAGGATTAATCTTAAACTCATGAATGAGGCGGGAGATGTCTTAAAAGGAGAAGATGTTACAGATACCAACACCGAAAGTAGTTTGTATTTTGAATTGGAATTATAATCTTAGTACAGACACCCAAAAAAAGGCCGCCATAAACGGTCTTTTTTTGTTAAACAATTAAAAAGAAAATAATTGTCATTTCTTTTTTGAAAACCTATATTTGCACGTTTTTAAAATTATTTAAACATTCATAGAATGCAAAACAAAGGACTAATTACAGTATTTGCGATATTATTTGGATTGGTGAGTTTGTACCAACTTTCCTTCACATACATTGCAAACAAGGTTGAAGATGAAGCGAAGGTGTTTGCAGATGCCAAGTACCCTAAAGAGCAATCGGAGGAGAGAGATGCGGCCGAGGTTCAATACCTGGATTCTGTGGCGCAGGAGCCTGTTTTCTTAGGGATTGATTACAAGACCGCAAAAGAAAAGGAGCTTAACAAAGGACTGGATCTAAAAGGAGGGATCAATGTGATCTTACAGATCTCTGTAAAAGATATCTTGAAAGGTCTTGCAAACGATTCTAAAGATGCCGCTTTCAATCAGGCGTTAGCTAACGCTACCGAGCTTCAGAAACAAAGTCAGGATACGTACTTAGAATCTTTCTTTACTGCATTCGAAGCCCTACCGGGGGATAACCGATTGGCTTCTCCAAGCATCTTTTTCAACAAGAACTTAGAAGAAGAGATCGATGCCAATATGACCAATGATGAGGTAAAAAGCGTGATCGAGAAAAAGATTGATGAGGCGATCGTCTCTGCTTTTGAGGTATTGAGAAAACGTATCGATAAGTTTGGTGTAACACAACCCAACATTCAGCGTATAGGAAATTCTGCTCGTATCTTAGTGGAACTTCCGGGAGCGAAAGATATTGAAAGAACCAAAGATCTTCTTCAGAAAACAGCACAACTCGAATTCTGGGAAGTCTATAAAAGTGAAGAGATGGCAGGTTTCTTAATAGAAGCCGAACAAAAAGTGGTGGAGCTTACAAAAGCCGAAACTCCCGAAGAAGAAGCACAAGATAGTACAGCTACCGAAGATGACGAGATCAACGAGCTGTTGAAAGGAGAGGATGTAACCGAGACCGAAGGGGATGGAATAAAGACCAATCCTATCCAAGCACGAATTATTTCACCGGGATTCCAAGGGACACCTATCATTGCAACTTTTACATTAAAGGACACAGCGGTTATCAACAGCTACTTGCGCATGCCTCAGGTGAAGAATGTGCTTCCAGCCGATAAACGTACTACTCGTTTTGTATGGGGAAAACCGGAATTCAATGAGCAATTAAATCAGGACGTTACTTCTTTATATGCTTTAAAGGTTGGTAAAGATGGAAAACCACCATTAAGTGGAGGAGTCGTTGTAGATGCGGCACAATCATACGATCAAGTAGGACGTGTTGCGGTAGATATGCAAATGAATGGTAAGGGAGCAAAGACTTGGGAAGAAATGACGGGTAAAGCGTTCAATACGCAAAGTCAGATCGCCATTGTGCTGGATGATATCGTATATTCTGCTCCCGGTGTAACTTCGGGTCCTATATCCGGAGGACGTAGCTCTATTACCGGAGATTTTACAATTACCGAAGGGCAGGATCTTGCAAACGTTTTACGTGCGGGTAAATTACCTGCTTCCGCAGAGATCATCCAAGGAGAGGTCGTAGGACCAACCTTAGGGCAAGAAGCTATTGATAGTGGAATCATTTCTTTCGTGTTGGCATTGGCATTCGTATTGTTATGGATGATCGGGTACTACGGCAAAGCAGGTCTTTTTGCAGACGTTGCATTGGCAGTGAATATTCTATTCATATTTGGGATCTTGGCAGGACTTGGAGCGGTGTTAACGCTTCCGGGAATCGCGGGTATCATTTTGACCATTGGTATGTCTGTGGATGCGAACGTGCTTATCTTTGAGCGTATCCGAGAGGAACTCGACAAAGGTAAAGCTCAAAAAGATGCGATCAAGGACGGTTTCAATAATGCCTTGTCTTCTATTTTGGATGCAAACATTACAACAGGTCTTACCGGTCTTATCTTATTGGTCTTCGGAACAGGACCTATTCAAGGTTTCGCAACCACCTTATTGATAGGTATTCTTACCTCTCTGTTCACGGCGATCTTTATTACGCGCTTGTTCATTGACAGCTATACTAAGAACGGGAAACCGCTACCTTTCTCAACAGGAGTTACTAAGAATCTATTTAAAAATGTAAATATTAAGTTCCTTGAGAAACGTAAGATCGCTTACGTGATCTCCGGAATTTTGATCTTGATTAGTTTGGGATCCTTATTTACTGTAGGACTGAACCAAGGTGTTGATTTCGTTGGAGGTCGCACATATACAGTTCGTTTTGCACAAGATGTAGACGCTGTTGCGGTTCAAGAAGATCTTATCGAGGTGTATGGAAGTGCCGAAGCAAAGACCTACGGTGGAGACAACCAATTAAAGATCACTACAAAGTATAAAGTAGACGACAGCGGTAATGAGGTTGATCAAGAGATCGAGCAAATGTTGTATCAGGGATTGCAGCCGTACCTTCCTGCTGATATGACCTTTGAGGACTTTACTTCAGATCAGGAAGATAAGACCGTAGGTAGAATGGAATACTATAAAGTAAGCCCTACCATTGCAGATGATATTAAAAAATCATCTTTTTGGGCAGTACTGGGATCTTTGATCGTGGTTTTCCTATACATCCTATTGCGCTTTAGAAGATGGCAATTTAGTTTGGGAGCCGTTGCTGCGGTATTCCATGATGTTCTAATTGTATTGGGGATCTTCTCTCTTACGTACAGGATCATGCCATTTAGCATGGAGATCGATCAATCGTTCATCGCAGCTATCCTAACGGTTATTGGATACTCGCTCAACGATACGGTGGTTGTTTTTGACAGAATTCGTGAGTATTTCAACGAACATAGTACTTGGAAAATGAACCGAGTGATCAACGCTGCATTGAACAGTACTTTGAGTCGTACGTTAAATACATCCTTAACCACCTTGATCGTATTGTTATGTATGTTCTTTATTGGAGCAGAATCAATACGCGGATTGCTATTTGCCATCATCGTAGGAATTGTGGTAGGTACATATTCATCTTTGTTCATTGCAACACCGGTGATGTACGATACTGTGAAGAAAAAAGGTATCGACCTTTCCGATAAGAAAAAAGAAGAGCCTGTAGAAACAGTGTAATTCTCTTTTCTAATACTGAAACAAAAAATCCCTTCGATCTTCGAAGGGATTTTTTTTATGTTGTAATTATTTTTTCTGAAGCAATAAGTGCTTACACCATCCTTATTGTTCCAATCGGCTCCAGTCAATGCTGTCTCCTTTTTCAAGCCCCCACGTATCACTAAGTCCGGCATTGACCTCCAGTACATAAATAGCTGGTGCTTCTGAAGGTAGAGAGGTTTCGTCAAAAGGTTGTGCATTTTTCCTAATAGTAACGATCTCATTGTTCTTATTGATAAAGAGGATGTCCAGTGCAAACTCGGTGTTCTTCATATAGAATGCGCGACGTTGTTCATTTTCAAAAACAAAGAGCATCGCCTGCGAATCGGGCATTGATTTTCGATACATCAGTCCGGTTTCAGTTTGGTAGGCGTCATCGGCGATTTCGATATCCAGTCGTGCCACGACCGAGTCTGTTTCAGCCTTACGTAATGTGAGCTCTCCTTCTTTGGTAAATGTAACCTCTTTGGTAAGTACTTTTTCTTCGGTTTTTTCTTTGCAGCTAAGCGGCAATACGAGCATTCCCGCTATTGCCATGGTGATCCAATATCGTTTCATTGGGTATAAGGCTTTTTTGAGGATTGAATCATAAAATAGATTCCGGCAATTATGAATGGAATACTTAACCATTGTCCCGTAGACAAAGCGTTTCCAAGAGCACTTTCAAAGCCGCCCTGACTCTCCTTCACGAACTCTACAAGAAAACGAACGGTCCACAACAAGATTAAAAAGACGCCAAAGATATACCCCAAAAAATTTCGTTTGTCCGTCTTCCAATAGATGTACCACAATAGTAAAAAGACAATAATATAACCTGCAGCTTCATATAATTGAGCAGGATGGCGGGGGAAATCTTCATTCAATTGCTTAAAGACGACACCATAATTGCTATGAGTTGCATCCCCAATAATTTCAGAATTGATAAAATTCCCGATACGCACAAAAATACCACCACAGGCCACGGCAATTACCACGCGGTCCAAGATCCAAAGTACCGGTTTCTTCAATACTTTCTTACTGTAGATGAACATGGCGATGATAATGGCAATGGCGGCACCGTGACTTGCCAATCCTCTAAAGCCCGTGAATTCAAATTCAGGAACCGTTTGAAAGGGCAAAAAGACCGAAAGGGGATCTTCATTGAAGATTTCAGGTTCATAAAAGATCACATGGCCTAAACGAGCCCCTACCAGTGTGGCGATGACCGTATAGATAAAAAGACTGTCCAATTTTTCCAGCGGAATGCCTTCATTCCTGAAGATTCGTTTCATAATGAACCAACCCAACGTAAAGGCGATCACGAACATTAGACTGTAATAACGGATCATGAAAAAACCAAGATCGATCCCTTCACTCGGATCCCAAACAAAACTTAAATACTGCATGGTTTTCTATTAAAATTGCCCGATAAAGATAACAAAATAGGTGAGGGAAGCTAAGTGGTTTTATGTATTTTCTTTTTCTGAAGAGGGTACGGGATCATAACCCGAGCCCCCCCATGGATGACAGCTTGCAATACGTTTTATAGACAACCACCCGCCGCGTAGTAGTCCGTGTTTTTGCAAGGCTTCAACAGTATAATGAGAACAGGTAGGCGTGTATCTGCAACTGGAAGGTAGCAGTGGAGAGATAAAGGATTGATACCCGCGAATCAAAAGTATGAATGGGTATGTAAGATACCGTTTCACCTAGTTCAAAGAAAAAGATGTACCTTCTTTACCGTCATTGAGTTGAATGCCTACTGCGGCAAGTTCATCACGAATTCGGTCACTGGTGTCAAAATCCTTGTTGGCACGCGCTCTGTTACGCAATTCAATGAGCAATGCTACGGCACCATTTAGTTTTTCGGTTACTTCCGAACCCTCGTTCGAAGCATCTTCCAGACCCATTACATCAAAAATAAAGTCGCGCATTGTTTCTTTGAGCATTTTCTTATCTGCTTCGGAAATGGTTGCAGAGCCGTCTTTAACTGCATTGATAAATTTCACCCCTTCAAACAACTGTGCAATTAGGATAGGACTATTGAAATCGTCATTCATGGCATCATAGCACGATTGCCGCCATTCAGAAATACTTGTACTGCTTGGGGCAGAAGTAGGCAGCGCATCAATAGCATGATACGCTTCCATCATTCGATGAAACCCCTTTTCTGAAGCAAGTAATGCTTCATTGGAAAAATCCAGAATGCTTCGGTAGTGTGCTTGATACATAAAGAATTTAGCCACTGTGGGAGAAAACGCTTTGCTTAAGATATCGTTGTTGCCGGAGAACAATTCGTTGGGTAGTATATTATTTCCGGTCGATTTTGACATCTTCTTGCTGTTCAGTGTTAACATATTGGCATGCATCCAATAATTTACAGGTGTTTGTTGCGTAGAAGCCTCCGCTTGTGCGATCTCACATTCGTGATGCGGAAATTTTAGGTCCATCCCGCCGCCGTGAATATCGAACTGATTTCCCAGGTATTTTGTACTCATCGCCGTGCACTCGAGGTGCCAACCCGGAAAACCGTCACTCCAAGGAGATGGCCAACGCATGATGTGTTGAGGCTCTGCTTTTTTCCAGAGTGCAAAATCCTGTGGATTCTTTTTTTCAGATTGGGCCGCTAATTCTCGCGTATTCGTGATCATATCTTCCAGCTTTCTTCCGCTCAATTTCCCATAGGCGTGTTCTTCATTGAATTTCACCACGTCGAAATACACAGAGCCGTTCTTTTCGTAGGCGTACCCTTGAGCAATGATCTTCTCCACTATTTGAATCTGCTCAATGATATGGCCTGTCGCAGTGGGTTCGATACTTGGAGGTAAGGCATTGAATTGTGCCATAATGGTATGGAAGTCTACCGTATATTTTTGAACCACTTCCATAGGCTCCAATTTTTCAATTCGGGCTTTCTTTAAAATGGGATCATCCCCGCTTTCACCGTCATTTTCCAAATGGCCCGCATCTGTAATGTTGCGCACATACCGAACGGTATATCCCAAATGTCTCAGATAGCGAAAAACAAGGTCGAAAGACAAGAACGTACGGCAGTTTCCCATGTGGACATTACTGTAAACAGTAGGACCACAGACATACATTCCCACGGCTCCGGCATGGAGCGGGACGAATTTTTCTTTGGTCTTACTAAGGGAATTGTAAATATAAACGTCCTGTTGCTCGTAACCTTTCATTCGGTGCGTTTAAATCAATTAAAATTCGGTATCTAAATGGATATAATCTAAAAATTCTCGTCTTGTTTGCGGGTCTTTAAACTTCCCTCCAAACTCGCTGGTGACTGTACTGCTGTCAATGTCACGGATGCCTCGGGAATTCACACATAGATGTTTTGCATCGATCACGCAGGCAACATCTTCGGTGCCGAGCACTTTTTGTAATTCTTCTACGATTTGCATGGTAAGACGCTCCTGAACCTGTGGGCGCTTTGCGAAATAGTCGACCACTCGGTTCATTTTCGACAAGCCCACCACGGTACCGCTAGAGATATAGGCAATGTGTGCTTTACCCACGATGGGTAGTAAGTGATGTTCGCAGGTAGAGTATAAAGTAATGTTTTTTTCTACCAACATTTCACCGTATTTGTATTTATTCTCAAAGGTAGAAGCTTTTGGCTTTCGATCGGGGTGCAATCCGCCAAAGATCTCTTGAACAAACATTTTTGCCACACGAGTGGGTGTCCCTTTTAGACTGTCGTCTGTTAGATCTAACCCAAGTGTGTTCATGATGTTTTGAACATCTTTTTTAATAAGGGCAATCTTTTCAATATCACTAAGCTCAAAAGCATCGGGGCGCAATGGGGTATCTGTTGAAGACCCAATATGGTCGTCTCCTTGTGCTTCAATCGCTCTAAGCTGTTTTTCTAGATCCATATACATAATGATTCAGCATGCAAAAATACAAGGGGCAAAGATACGCATTCAGCGAATGCTATAAAAGATTTCAATGTCACTATTTTTAAAACTAAAGGGATAATTTCATAATATTTTCTTAATTTTCAGACCTTTTAATTTATTATAATGAAAAATAACTATTCCCCATTTTTAATACTACTTTTTGTTCTTACATTTTCTTTTTCAGGATTTTCACAAGGCGGCGTATGTGCCGACATTGAACCTTTTTGTGCGGGAGATCAAGCCTTGATTTTTCCAAATTGTAATAATGTAGACCCTAATTGTAATAACTCTGCTGAATTAGGACCGGATTATGGCTGTTTAATAACTCAACCATATCCCGCATGGTTCTTTTTGCAAATAGATCAGGCAGGTGACCTTGACTTCCAAATAATACAAAATACATCTTTCGATGTTAATGGAAATCCTACAGGAACAGGGTTGGATGTTGATTTTATTTGTTGGGGACCTTTTAATCAAGGTGATGATCTCTGTGATTATTCTCAGCTGCAATCTTTTAATGAAATTGACTGCAGTTTTTCTATTGCTCCTGTTGAAAATTTTACGATTCCGGGAGCAGTTCCGGGACAGATTTATGTATTGGTCATAACAAATTACAATCAGAGCCCCGGATTTATTAGTTTACAACAAACAAATGCGGGAACTCCCGGTTCCGGTTCTACAGATTGTTCTATTCTTACCACTCAAATAGGTTGTGAAGGAGACGTATTCACGTTGGATGCAACTACCTTAGGAGCATCAAATTATTTATGGGAATATGATGATGGCACAGGGTATGTAGTTATATTTAATGGAAATTTCCCAAGTATAAACGTAACTCAACCGGGAGATTATAGAGTTACTATAAGTTTCAATTTAGGTACCGATCAAATTAGAGAATTTGAAGTTATAATTTATCCGCAGCCCGTAATCGCCTCTCCTCCCAATAACCTCTTTCAGTGTGCCGATACCGGTACAGGCATTTTTGATTTGACGGTAAACACACCCCTTGTTCTAGGTGGTCAAAATCCGGCTGATTATAATATTACCTATCATACTTCACAAGCCGATGCAGATTCCGGCGCAGCTCCGATTGGAACTCCCGGTGCCTATCTTATTGCCACTCCACCTGTAGAAACTGTTTATGTACGTATTGAGGATCTTTCAGGAACGTGTTTCGCTACAGATTCGTTTACTATTACATTCGCAACGGTGACCTCTGGTCCCGTCACTCCCAATCCGTTTATTATATGCGATCAAGATAACAATGGAATGGAGGTCATCAATCTTTCAGCGGTTTTCAATCCTATGGTGCTTGCCGGACAAAATCCCTTGGATTTTACAGTAAGTTATCACACAAGCCAAGCCGATGCCGATAACGATGTTGCGCCCTTGCCAACATCCTATATCGTCACAACGGCAAATGCAGGTTCAACGATTTATATTCGAGTTGAGAATAATGACGAAACGACTTGTTTTGATACCAGTCAAAATTTTGTCATTAACATGGATACACCTCCTGTTGTCAATCCAATGCCGGACCCTTTGGTAGTTTGTGATGATGACAA